>JAHFDU010000261.1 GCA_023248835.1 Myxococcales bacterium
TCGAAGCGCTGCCGCACGATGCTCTGTTGCCTGCCGGTGACGAGTCGGCGGAACTCGCCAAAGCTGCTGCGTTGCGCGCGGCCACCGATCCGATGGCGACGATCTTGCAAGATTCTCTGCATCGCAGTGCTTTGCAGTTCGCGCTGCCACGACACGCCAAGAGCGGGGCGCCGCTGCTGCTGACGCAGGTGTGCGGCGATTGCGGGTGGCGTTCGAGTACTGGTCGGTGCCTCGTCGCTGGCGGCGGCCGCACGGTGACTGTAGACCAAACTGCCTGCACTCGTTTTGAGGCCACGCTTGAGTGTCAGAGCTGCGCCGCCTGTTGTCGCAGCGCTTACGATTCGGTGACCATCAATCGCCGCGAGGCCAAGCGACTTGCTATTTATGGACTGGTGGAATCGCGCGCCAACTATTTCGAGATCCGGCGCTCCGGCGATCGATGTGCCGCGCTCACCGGCGATGGTCTCTGTTCGATCTATGTCGATCGCCCCTCGAGCTGTCGCGATTTCGCCCGTGGCGGACGCCACTGTTTGCAAGCGCGAAGGCGGGTGGGCTTCACTATTTAGTGAGTGCAGCGCCAGCTCGGTCCGTCATCGGTCACAGTGATGTGCTGCACCGCATTGTAAAGCGGCGCTAGCACGGGAATGCCCGTCGGTGAGTAGCCGACCCTCCCATCGACCGACGTCATCCCCTTTTTGAATTCGATCGTTGCTCGGCCAAGCGTCGGATGTTGCAACGTGACGGTGTAGAGATCGCTGGTTTCTGCGAGCGAGCTGGTCAGATCGATGCCACTTTCATCGCGCGCCTGCAGCACGGTCAGAAAGTAACTGTCGGCGGCGCCAGAAGTGTCGAGCTCCAAGCGGTATTGGCCAATCGGCGCGTTCCCTTCGCTGATCACCCGGTAACTGGGAGTCGCCGGCAACAGCGCCTTGACCCGCAGCGCTTGGTTGCCGTCGATGGCGAGAAGGCCGCTGGCATCGACCGTCGGCCGGTTTTCGAAATGGATGAGCTGCGTCTTTACCACCGACGCTGCCGAAACTTTCTCTCCCGAGGATCGCATCCGATCGAAAATCACCAGCGTCTCGAGCGGCCGAATGAACACAAACTCACGGAGGATGTTCGCCACATAAGGATTTTCGTCACGATCGGGATACCCCGAGGCGTGGGCGCGATAGATCTGCGACAGATCGACGGCAGCGTAGCTGTAGTCGGACTGGGTTTCGAGTCGCACTACCTTGGGCGGACCGTCCTGATAGCCGCCGTAGCCATTGTTCTGCATACCGATGCCGTTAAACAGAACGCCATTGTGCCCAATCATGTCTTTGGCCGCCTCGGCGGCGCCGCCATCGAATCCAGTGATGTCATCGCTGTAGGCCACCGTTTCGCGACTCAGGTAGCGGCCGTTGCGCCAAAGCTGGAAAGTACCGGCGTCGAGATGATTGTGCCCCATGTTCTCGAGGGGCCAGCCGAGCTGCAGCAGGAGGGTCGTCGCGCTCGGCGACCAGCGATTGCGCAAATAGAAAAAACCCATTCCAGGCGCGTAATAGTCGAGCGGCAGCGATGAAAAACCGCTCTCCATTCCGCCGGCGTCTGCGGCAGCGACAAACCATGGAACTTTGGGTTTGACGGAATTCAAATAGTGGCGTGCGTAACGCCTCAGCGAACGATCAGACCACAGCGCGGCCATCGTGGCTACTACCTGTCCGATGTATTCCGAAGAGCCCGAGTCGCCGTCGATCCAAAACTCGTCGGATCCGAACGGAAACAGATCAAAGCTAGCAGTGCCACCCCGTGTGGTAACGCTCGGTGTGACCGAATAGATCAAATAGAAGAGCGCCTCTTTGAAAAAATTATTCTCGTCGAGCACACTGCGACCACCCCAGTCGGCGGTGGCGAACGCAACCATAGGATAGCCGAGTTGGTAACGCCCGTACTGGGTGCCCTCCTCCGGCACGCCACCAGCGCCCGTCGTAGTGGTGTAGGGGAAAAAACTCTGCTGCCACCGTTTGGTCAGCGCGTGGTCGATAAATCCCTCCGCCATCGCGTTCTCACCTCGGGTGGCGATGCCCCACTCAAGCGAGTTGCGCAAAAATCCCCAAAAATAGTTATTGGCCGGCATGTCAAGGCCGCCCCAGGAGTGAGAATTGAAGGCGGCAATGTAGCCGTTCCAACGATCGACAATGGTTTGCCGCTCCGCGGCGGTCATCTGATCGTGGCACCAGTCGTAAATCAAAATCGCGTTTTCGCCTTCCCAGCGCGCTTCGTCTCCATTGCCGCTCGAATCCATGGTCTCGGCGAGCAGCCAAGTGATCGCTTGGCGCGCCTCGCTGGTGTTTCCGGTCATCAAGTAGCTCAGACAATGCTCCAGTGGCGTGTCGGGTGTAAATTTGTGGCTCTGATAGTAGGTCTTGGCGTCGGCCAGTCGATTGCCTTGCCACCACAAGCGTGGGTGCGCACTGCCGACAGAAAAGGCGGCGCCAGGCGTGGTCAGTATCACGGGCGGATCGGTGGTCGTACAAGAGACGCTGCCATCCGCTCTTTTCACCAACCCGCCGTCGGGCAACACAACGCCACCCTCTTCGCTGGCAGGCGGCAGCGAAGCGTCGACACCGCTCGGATCTAGATGAGGTGGTTTGTCGAGGGGGTGCCCACACCGAAAAAGAGTGAGCAGCAAGACAATCGGAAAGAGAACTCGACGCAGGGAGAAGGCAGCGGCCGAATGCTTTGGCATGTTCGCTCCTTGGTCTGAGGGTCTGTAATCGAATCTCTGTTTGTCGCCACATTAGTCGAAGCGCGAAAAAAAGAAAAGCGTTTTGTTCGCTTTATAGAACGACGCAATGTAAGGCTCGAAGGCTTGCGAAAGGTACCTCGTTCCACTCAAACTCAAACCAATGCCCACGGCTTTGCCACGATCATTTTACGCACGCCCGTGTCTTACTGTCGCCGAGCAGCTCATTGGAGCAAGACTTGTGCATCGTGTGGGCCAGCGAGTGCTCTCCGGTCGGATCGTCGAGACCGAGGCTTACATCGGTGAAGAGGACCGGGCTTGCCACGCGCGCTTTGGTCAAACCCCGCGCGCCAAAATTCTTTTTGGTGAGCCGGGCCACGCCTACGTGTTTTTGATCTACGGCATGTACCACTGTTTCAATGTTGTCTGCGAATCGAGAGGACGACCGGCGGCGGTGCTGGTGCGCGCGCTCGAAATGGATAACGAGAGCAAAGCTGACGGCCCGGGAAAACTGTGTCGCGTGCTTGGAATCACGCGAGCGCACAATGGTCTCGACGTGACTTCGCAGCCGCTGTGGATCGAGCGCCACAGCGGTCGCGCGCCGACGATCGTTGCGACGCCCCGCGTTGGGGTTGACTACGCCGGCGAGTGGGCGCAGAAACCCTGGCGTTTCGTCGACGCATCGAGTCCGTCACTGTCACGAAAAATATTTATGGGCTTTTGAGCGACTGCAGGAGCTGACCGAGCTCGATGTCGACGTTCTTGTCTTTGCCCGTCCACGACAGCGCGACTCGGTGCGGTTCGTGCCGCACGACCAGAGCGGGGGTTCGCACCACCGGCGGCGCCATGTCGCTCGAATTGAAGACCTGCACATCGATCACCGAGCCGACTTTGATCGACGACACATCGTGTTCGGCGGCATCGACCAGAACTCCGCCGAGCGAAATATTAATTGCCGGCAAGATGGTGGGCACCCCGTCGAGTGCCATGCGAATGGAGGCCGGCAGCTCGTAGCGTGGGTGGCGCCGCATCTCCTTGAAGCGCGGGTGCGAAGCGATCGGAATCACATCGGACATGACTTGATTTTATCACAAACTCAGCTGAGCACGACTTTGGGTGGCAATTTGGCGCCGGGTTTGTCCGGAACATGACTCATCGCGTGCTCGGCGACCGCAGTGATGGTGAGACTTGGATTGACGCCGAGGTTCGACGGAATCATCGAACCGTCGATGACGTAGAAATTGTCATAGCCGAAGACCCGATTTTGGGCATCGACTACGCCGTCCTCGACTGAATTTCCCATCGGGCAGCCGCCGAGAATGTGCGCGGTGGTCGGCACGTTGAGCACCACTTCATTGATCGCGCTTTGCGGCGTGCCGCCGATCTGTTTGGCGATTGCCCGCGCCGCTGCGTTGGCCGCGGGAATGTAAGCAGGGATCGCCAGTCCACTGCCACGGGACGACGTGAGCTTGTGCGCAAATGGCCACAACCAGCGACGCTTGAGTACCAGGCGCATCGAGTTGTCGAGTGTTTGCATCACCAAAAGGATGATGGTCCGTCGCGCCCAACCAAATGGTATGAGCGAGCCTAAAAACTGTATCGGGTGGCGAATCACCGTCGCCAGAAAACGCAGCGGTCGGGTCAAACGGGTGCCACCGTCGGTCAGCAGGGTGCCGAGCAGCGCCATCGCGTCGGAGCCCTTGGGATAGCGCACCACTTCGATATGGGTGACCGGGTCGACGTAGACGCCAGATGTAATCGCGATGCCAGTCGAAAAATCTTGGTCGCGACGCCCCTTGACGCCGAGGATAGCCTCGCTGTTGGTGCGCACGTACTCGCCGAGCAGAGCTGAAAGTTTTGGCAGATCGCCGCGCAGTTTGGCGTCGAGCAGGAGTCGCACGGTGCCGAGCACGCCGGCGGAGACCACCATGCCGCGCGCCCGTGTCACTTTGCGATCTTTGCCAAGATGCGCTGTCGAAGATCGGCTGTGCACGAGATAACCACCGCCCGGATGCGGGACGATACGCTCGACTTGACGCTCCGGGACGATCACCACGCCGCGCTTTTCTGCAAGGTAAAGATAATTCTTGTCGAGCGTATTCTTGGCGCCGTGGCGACAGCCGACCATGCAGCCGCCGCAGAGGATGCAGCCGGTGCGATCGGGACCTTCGCCAGAGAAAAATGGATCTTTCACGGTCTCGCCCGCAGTACCGAAATAAACGCCGACGTTGGTGAGATGAAACGTGTCGCTCTTGCCGATGCTGTCGGCATACTTTTTCAGCACGTCATCCGCGGGAAACATCTTTGGCGTTGGCGTTACTCCCAGCATGCGTTTGGCCAGAGCGTAAAAAGGTGCGAGCCGATTTTTCCAATCAATCGCGCGCGGCCACTTCGGATCTTGAAACGCGCTATCCGGCGGAATCAACAAAGTGTTGGCGTAGACCAGCGAACCGCCGCCGACGCCAGCGCCGCTCAAGATCAACACATCGCGCAGCAGCGTCAATCGCTGGATGCCGCGCAGAAATAGCTTTGGCATCCACAAAAACTTCCAAATCTTCCAATTGCTGGTCGGAAAATCGGTCTGCGTCCAGCGCTTGCCCGCCTCGAGCACGAGAACCTTGTAGCCTTTTTCTGCCAAGCGCAGCGCCGACACCGCGCCGCCAAAACCGGAACCGACGATAATGTAATCGTACTCTTGGTCGAGAGGATGACTCATGTCACTTGGGTGTAGCGTGAAACGCCGCGGCCGCCAAGAACATTACTTCGCTCTAAGCCGCTCTGGCTAACACCTGACAGCCGACAGGGCAATCGCATCTAAATCTTTCATTACTTCGAACCGCGCGGGTTCGAAGCAGGATCTCCGTCGAGCCCGAGTCCGAGCCCAGGGCCGCAGGCCCGGAGTCCGAGCCCGGCTTTTCAGATCGGGCTCGGGCTGGCACGCGGGCTCGGGCTCGAGGGGAGATCGGATTTTGATGCGTACGCCCTATGACAGCCGACCATAACTCCGCTCTCCTCCCTCAAGTTGTGAGGGAAAACCGTCGAAAATATGTTTCCCAAAGGGAAGGATTTTACTGGACCCATGATCTGGTTATATGTATAAGTATCAGATATGGCT
>JAHFDU010000262.1 GCA_023248835.1 Myxococcales bacterium
AACTTACACTTCTGCCACTCGGGCAAAAGAATGCGACCACATTTTTTGCACGGCGGCATCACCGGTATGGCGGCGTTTTGACTTGATACAATGATCAAAATCACGCCGACAACGAAAAGCACGCCGGTAGCAACCGCCAACAGAATCTTCGGCGTCGTCCACAGAGCGGCTGCTATCGGCGCGGCCCCGCTCATCAGCTGATTGATTTGAATTTGAAGTCGGTGCGACCAAGTTTGAAGGTGTCGTTGTCGACAAGTTCATGCTCGTAGACGCGCTTGTTGTTGACCATGATGCCGTTGGTCGATCCGAGGTCCACCAGCCGAAAGTTGGTACCATCGAGCCGCACTTCGCAATGCTGCGTCGACATGAAAGTGTCTTCAATCATTACGTCACAGCCGGCCGCGGTCCCAATCAAGGTGCGCGATGCCTTGAGCTTAAAAGTTTGATCGACGTGCTTGCCGCCCATGCCGACGATCCAGCCCACCACCAGCGTTTTGCCGTCGCCGCCGATGTCGAGCGCCACCGTTTTCATCTTCACTGGCGCCGCGGTTGCCACCACCGGCTGCTCGATCGGCGCCGCCTCTTCCTCCGGTTCGGGTCGGTTGGCGCGCCAGCGTATGATCAACCAAACCACCAACACCAAGAGCGCCAGGCCAAGCACGCCGCCGAGCGTCCACCACAACCAGTTACGCGATCCCGGCGGCGGCGGAAGTTCGCCGCCCTTTGGCAAAGTGTCATTGAGCGTGTTCGAATAGGCCGCGCTGGTGGCGTCGCCACCGACCACTTGAAACGAGTGCGCCGGAGTTCCCGGGCCGCCTTTGACCGCCATCAAAAATGTCACCACGTATTGCTTCTTGATTTCGTCCGCCACCGCGCCAAACTGCGTATTCACCGTGCTCGACGACGTGCAGGTGCGATGGCTGCCATTGGTCTGCTTTGCCAGCTCGGAAAGATTTTTCAGCTTGCCCGGCTCGTAAGGCGAATAGCCAATGGTGTCGATCACCACGCCGGCCTCGCTGGCACGCCTGCCGATCGACACGAAGCTCTTTTTTTCCATATCGATGTTGATGCCGTCGGAAAACAGCACCAACAGTTTTCGCTCGTCTTTGGGAGCGCTGTTAAGCAGATCGATCGCGGTGCGCACCGCATCGAGCAGGTGCACTTCGCTGCCTTCGTTGTCGATCGCCATGGTGTTGGCAGCGCTGTCGGCTTCGCCGGGTGGTCCCATTTCGGCCAGCCGTTTGGTGTCGGCCGAATAGCCGAGCAGCGCCATCTTCGAACTCGGCGGAATCGCGTCGGCAAGGTTGCGAACCCCCTTCTTGAGTTCGTCAATCACCTCGGTCATCACGCCGGAAATCTGCACCACCGCGACCACATTTACTTTTTCGAAATCCTTCTTGTCGCTCGCTTTGTTCTCGGCCGCTTTGGCCGCAGTCACCCGCGCCGGACTCTGATCAAAAGTCACCGTCGCCGAAGCCGCGCCCTGCTCGGCCGAATCGAGAATCAATTTGAAGTCATCTTTGATTTTGCCGGTGATCACCTGCCCGTCGGTGTCGACGAAAGTGAGATAAAACTTCACCGCCGGCATGTCGTTTTTGTCGATGCGCTCGAGCCGTAGTTTGTTGGCGGCAAACGCTTGGCTTCCAAACAGCAGTGAACATGCCGCGGCGAGTGTTAGTCCGCTCACCCTGAGCCTGTCGAAGGGTCGTCCTGAGTCCTGAGTCCTGAGCCCTGAGCTTGTCGAAGGGTCGAAGGGTCGAAGGGTCGAAGGAGTGCGCATGTTCAATTCATCGACTTGAATTTGAAGTTGGTGCGCCCGAGCCGCACGTTGTCGTTGTCGATTAGGTCCGAGTTGGTCACCCGCTTGTCGTTGACAAAAGTTCCGTTGGTCGAACCCAGATCACTGACACGAAAACCATTCCTGCCTGAAGCAACAAATTCGGCGTGACGGCCGCTGATCGACGAATCGTTGAGCACCACATCGCACCCTTGCGCGCTGCCGACGATGGCTCGCCCCTTGAGCGAATAGAGCTCACCCGCCTGCGGCCCTTCGAGTGGCACCAGCCAGCCGATGTTCGACCCCGAAGGCCCGGCCTGGCCGCCGGTGTCCATCGACATCGTCTTCATCTTTTGCGCGGGGCCAGTCTGAACTGGCGCCGCTTCCGCTACTGGCGCCGCCGCCTGCTCGCCGCCAGCCCCACAGTAGGGACACTGGTCCCAACTTGGATGCAGCTTCTGACCACAACTTTCACAGCTTTTTTTCTTACCGAAGAGTCCCATCGACCATTTCTTCTTTGGTTTTTTGGGCGCGTCCTTCTTTGCTTTCCGCGCCGCGTTTGCTTTTTGTGCTGCCGCCTTTCCTTCCGCGCCAAGCGCCTTGGCCTGGCCGGCGGTGTCCTTGGCATAGCCGGCCATCTCTTTTGGCAACTGTTTGAGCCGGCCGACGTCTCCCTTGATACCACCCTTGATGCTCTGGACCCCGAATATCTTGCCGCGCACCAAGTCGAACGGCGCCCGAATCGCACTGATTATGGGGTCCAAAAACATCTACTATCACTTGGGCTGATAAAACCAATAGCGAAACATGTTGATGTCGCGCCCAGCCGTTCCCGAATTCTGTTTGATCAGCACTTTGTCTTTGGTGATCAAATCGGCCGAAAGAATGAACGGCCAGTTGCGCCAGCGGTTGACTCGGTCGGTGCCAGCGCAAGAGCAGGTCCCCGCATTACGGCCGTCGACCGAATACTGTATCTCATAATCGCCATAGACGTAGTCCATGCGGCGAACGATGGCGAGCTCTTTGCCCGGAGTCAGATTCTTGGCATAAAACTGCGCGTAGCCGCCGACGTGCGCGCGACCCACATCCTCGAGCGTAGTTCCGTCGGGATATTTGAGCTTCTGGCGCGAGCGATAGGAATCTTTGGCCTCGCTTATCACCAGCGAATGCGCCTCTTCAGAATCTTTTTCCATGACATCGATCTTGTCGACCTGCTTCCAGGTCTTGCCGTCGATCTCGAGCTCGGCCGGCAGATCAAGTTGCGACAGCACTTTGACCGCTTCCCAATCCATCGATTTCTTGCCCGGCGCGGCGGCTGCCTGCGGCTTCTCGTCGTCCATCGGCACCGGCGGTCCGCCCGCGAACAGCGCCGCCAAAATGTCGGCGACTTTCTGCTCGTAGGCGCAAAGATTTTGCAGCGCGTCCTGGGTGAAGCGCCGCTCCGCCAAAATGCCTTTTAGGATTTCGGTGTGCTTGCGAAAATTGGCGAACTCGGGCTTTTGCGCCAACGTCGGATGGTTGATCTCGACATCGGCGGTAATTTCACCCTGGGTTTCGAGCACCAACGTCAGTACATCGAAAATGTTGCGCAGATCGAGCTGGCCGGCAGCGTGCAGCGTGCTGGCGGAATAGATCGCCGACAGCGCATCGTGCGCGGTCATCACCCGACCATCGCGCGCCATGTAAAAAAGTCCTTTGCGCATGCCGGTGAACATCTGCCCGACGCGCAGCCGCAGCGCCGGATCGAGCGCCGAGCCCGAGACACCAGCGCGCGGTACATAACGCATGTCGATTTCGTTCGCTTTCGGATCAAATGGATCGCGGGCGTCACGCACGCGTGCCGAATTTTTCTCCAGCATCACCCGGGCAAGCTCAACTTCTGCTTTGATATCGGGCTCGGTCTGCGAAATCTCGACCTTGCAACCTTCGAGCACGCGGCGATGGCCTTTGTACTCGAGGTTCTCTTTGTAGGCGATAAAATCGGTCAGCTCCTCGACAAAGCGCAGCACGATGTAGAGCGTCTGCGGCAATTTGTACTCTTCGGGCACGATGGTCTTGATCTGTGCTTCCCAGAGCACCAGATCGCTGCCCTGGCCGTCGATAGCATAACCGGGCTGAATCTCCATCGACAGGTCACCGCGCTGGCGCGCCAGCACTCGCAAATCGCCGCCGTAACCCGACACCACGCCCGGAGCATGAAACATGCGATTGTGAAGCTTTCGCTTTTCAAGATGGTACTTTTCGGCATCGTTCCAGTCGTGCTCAGTGGTCAGAAACCCTTTGAAAAAATTGATTCGTTTGTAGCCCTGGGCAGTCTTAGCGTCGCTAGCCATCACACCCTCTTCTTCTTCATTGCTTTTTTGGACCTTTGTCGTTATCTGGCTTCTTGGCGGCATCCTCAGTCGACTTCTTGTCGCCCATCATGAAGGGGGGAACGTTCCCGTTCCCCCTCATCCGGCAAAGCCGTATGGTTTGGCTTCGCACTCGGACCATTAAGGTCCGGCTCAGCCTCACCCCCCTCGCCGCGCGAGGGCCGCGCGAATTTACCGCAACGCTATTTCTTTGCGCCCTTGTCATCATCCAGCTTTTTCTCGTCAAGCGACTTCTTGTCGCCCATCATCGTTTTTGTCCCGGTGTCGGCGGTTTTTATCGCTTGGGTTGCGGCTTGCATCACCGAGCTATCAGCCCGCGTTCTCTCCTGACCCTCAATCGGCGCCAAATCGGCGCGCGGCGCTTTGGGCAAGGGCGGACGTTTGCGCGCGGGCGGCAGCAACGACTCCTCGGCTTCATCGACCCCCTTCGAAGATTTTGTCGGCTGCCGGCGACTGGCTTCGAGCGCTTTTTGTAAATCTTCTTCCGAAGTGATGGCCTCCGCCGGCGCTTCGCCGACGCCAATTCCCGACTGCGTGCCGATCGAGAAAAACTGCCGCAGCACACTGGTCTGCTCTTCGGCAGCAAAGCGCAAGTAGTATTCGGTATTGGCCGGTTTCTCGCGCTGAATCACGTCGTGAATCCGCGCCACCTCTTCCATCGAAACGTTATTGTAAGCGATCGGCATCTCGACGACAAAAACGTGGGCCAAATTTACCGTCGGTAAAATCACCGTGTCGATACTGATCTCTGAGGTGACACCCATACGCCAGCCGCGAAACGGCCAGACATTTTCGTGAATCACCGGCTCGTGCCCGGTAAACAGTGAAATAAAAAGCCTGAGCCCTTTGATCGATCCGCGCACGCGGTAAAGCTCGACCGACTTGCGAATCAGCCGCCGCTTTTTTTCCACCGGCCACGCTTGGTCGATGACCATTGCAGACCAAGAAGCGAGCCAAGGCAAAAACTCTTCTGGGCATTCGTAGGAATCGACGAAGCGATGCACGCTGTCGAGCTGCTCTTCGACGGTGGCGAAAAGGTGCTGAATGATCCAGAGAAAATCACGGATGAAATTTTGGCCGTTGATGTCGTTGCGCTGAAACAGCGACGGCAACCACTTGACGTAGCTCTCGCGCGAGATGGTGAGCAGCGCGGTTTCTCCAGCGTAGACCATCTGTCCGCGCGCCGGCTTCTGCTTCAGCACGGTGTTACGCTCTTCGTAACTCTCTTCAAACACGGTGTCGCGCACCACCAGCCCCGCCCGTTCCAAGATCGCCTTCGCCTTGGGCAGCGGCATGCCGACGACCTCTGGCATCCTCACCAGCGCCCTTTGCTGCGCGATCATTGACCGGTCTCCAAAGTACTCCGGCCGTTTTCAACCATGCGCATCGCGCGCAGCGCGATACCCACAGTGAACTGTGAGCTGTGAGCTGTGAGCTGTCGGCTTCTCACGCGATTTCCTCGCGCACGCGCTCGACCACACCAACGTTGACCAAGTGCACCAATTCCCAGTCTTCGAGTCGCGCGCTCTCGACTGCGATGCGGCGATCTTCGTCGTAAATCGTGATCGCATCGATCGCTTCGACGCCAGGTACGGTCTCGATCAGATGCACCAGATCGGTCTTGTAAACATTGCGACCAAACGGCCAGCCCTTGCCGTCCTTGCCGCCGATGATCGGATGCAGGTATTTGC
>JAHFDU010000263.1 GCA_023248835.1 Myxococcales bacterium
TCCCCCCTCCCGCGGCACAGCCGCGTGAGCCTCCCCCCCGCCGCGCGCTGACCGCGCGAGTTTTCAGATTCTGATGTCACTGCGGGTTCCCTAAACCATTGCCTGACGCGATCTCCCGCAGCAGCGCCTCGACGCGCTCCGCCTGGGCGTCGGTCTTGTCGATGGCGAAGCGCAGCTCTGGAACCTTCTTAGCGCGCATGCGCTTCATCAGTTCGCGTTGTAAAAATGGGCGCGCGCTTTCGAGCCCTCGGATGAGCTGCTGCTCACGGTGGGCGTCGCCGTCGTGCAACGTGATGAGCACGCGAGCTACGCCGAGATCATCGGAGACGGTGACGTGGGTGATGGTGAGAAATCCGGCGTTTTGCACCCGCGGATCTTTGATGCCGGCGAGTAGAATTTCGCTCAATTCTTCTTGTACCATTTTGGCAAATCGAATCGCGCGCTGTCCCATTATTTCTCCGGTTCCCAATGCGCATAGCTACCTGACGAGTCGAGCTCGTCGCCATAGTGAACAAAATCCTGTTCGTCGTTGACCACTTTGGCGACGGCAAGATCTTCAATAAAGTTCAAGATTTTATGCACCATCGATTGGGTAAATCCGTACTCGTTTGAAACCACCGCAAAACCGATCTCAGCCGACTGCCATTCGTCGCCATCTCCCACTTCGGCAATCGCGCAGTTAAATTTGTTGGTGACGCGATCTTTGATGCGGCGAAGCACCATGCGCTTTTCTTTGAGCGAATGACTTTCAGGCACCATCAAAGTAACTCTGCAGACGCCGACAACCATGGTTCTTCGTTTCTTGGCTAACGCGCCATCGGTTACAAAGTTGCAGCGACTTCCTCTATCTCGAAGGCCTCAATCACGTCGCCCTCTTTGATGTCGTTGAAATTCTCGATCGAGATGCCGCACTCGTAGTCCTGCGCCACTTCGCGCACGTCCTCTTTGAAACGGCGCAGCGAGCCCATCTTGCCCTGGTAGACTTGCACCGAGTCGCGTACCAGACGAACTTGCGCGCCACGTCGGAGGGTGCCCTCGATGACGAACGAACCGGCGATGACGCCGAGTTTCGGAATCGTGAATACCTGCCGCACTTCGGCTTTGCCGAGTGGCTTTTCGCGACGCACCGGCGCGAGCAGGCCCGCCATCGCCTTTTTTACGTCGTCGAGCGCTTCGTAGATGATGTCGTAGAGCTTGACGTCGACGCCCTCTTGTTCGGCCAGCTGTGCTGCCTTGCCGGCTGGGCGGACGTGGAAGCCGACGATGATCGCATTGCCGGCTTTGGCCAGATTGACGTCGCTCTCGGTGATGCCACCGACCGCGGCAGAGATCACGTCGACGCGGACGGTCTCGGTCGACAGCGAACTGAGCGAAGTTTTGAGCGCCTCGGCCGAACCCTGCACGTCGGCTTTGAGTACGACTTTGAGCTCTTTGACCGCGCCCTCTTTGATTTTTTGTAAGATGTTTTCGAGCGTGACGCGCGAGGTCCCGGCGAGCTCGCGTTTGCGTCGTTGGTCGCGACGGTGCTCGACCAGCTCCTTGGCCTGTTTCTCGTCGCTGACAGTATTAATGGCATCGCCGGCTTCCGGCACGCCGCCAAGACCGAGCAACTCAACCGGAGTCGACGGTCCAGCCTCGCTCAGCGGGCGCCCCTTGTCGTCGAGCATGGCGCGCACTTTGCCGATGTATTCGCCGGTGACCACGGTGTCGCCGAGCTTCAAGGTACCGTCTTGCACCAGCACGGTCGCCATCGGGCCGCGGTTGCGATCGAGTTTGCCTTCGATGATGATGCCGCTTGCGGACTTGCCCGGATTGGCTTTGAGCTCGAGCACTTCTGCCTGTACTGCGATCATCTCGAGCAGGGTGTCGATGCCCTGTTTCGAGCGGGCCGAGACGTCGACAAAAATCGTTTCGCCGCCCCACGCTTCAGCAATGAGCCCGTGATCCGACAACTGCTGCCGAATTCGCTCCGGTTGCGCGCCGGCCTTGTCGATCTTGTTGACCGCGACAATGATTTTGACCTTGGCATCTTTGGCGTGGTTGAGCGCTTCGAGTGTGGTTGGCATGACGCCGTCGTCGGCAGCGACCACCAGCACGACAATATCGGTGGCCTGAGCACCGCGCGCGCGCATCGCAGTGAACGCTTCATGACCGGGCGTGTCCAAAAAGACCACGTCTTGTCCGCTCTCGGTGGTGATCTTGTAAGCGCCGATGTGCTGGGTGATACCGCCGGCTTCGCCCTCGGCGACGTTGGCGTCGCGGATGGCGTCGAGCAGCGACGTCTTGCCATGGTCGACGTGGCCCATGATGGTGACCAGCGGCGCACGCAAAAGCAGATCCTCGGGACGATCGTCTGCTCCGGCGATAACGGTAGATTCTTGAAACGCGCTGCTTTCAATTTCAAAACCGAAATCGGTTGCAAGCAGAGTGGCGGTATCTTGATCGATGGCATTGTTGAGGGTGATCCCGGTCATGCCAAGCGACCATAACTTCTTCAGCACGTCGGTGGCTTTGACACCCATTTGATGCGCGATTTCGCCGACCGCAATCGTTTCATCCATCTTGATAACGCGCTTGTGTGCCGCCGGAGTCGTGATCTGCGTGGTGTTCTGCTTTTTGCCGGAGATCACCGCTTTCTTTTTGCCATGCGCCTGCTTGGCCTGACTGAAGCGATCGCGTGAGGCTGGCCCTTCGCGGCGCTGCCCAGGTAGCGATCGGACGTCGCGGGTCACCAAACGTTCGCGTGCGTCGCGCTGCGTAATCTCGATCCGCGGTGCGGGCAGCTCGATCACGCGACCGGTGGGACCATACTTGACCGGCTCGTCTTTGACCGGCGCTTGCGCCGGTGCGGCGCTACTTGAAGCGGTCGGTGTTTCGGATCGCTCGTCACTAAAAACTGGCGGCGCTGAGATCTTAGTCGGAGCTTCTTGTAGGTCCTCCATCGAGTGCGCCACAGCCGACGACATCGCCGATGCTGTAGCCGAGTTCTGTCTTGCAGTCGACACCGAGTCGGCGGATCGAGTTTCCGGCGGCGGACTGAATGCTGTCCCGGCGCGGTCGGTCTCGACAGGTGTTGGGAGGGCGGCTGTCGGTTCTTTGGCGCGTCGCCGAATCACCGTTGAGCTGAGCCGCTCCTGAATCAAGTTTGAATGGCGCTCTTTGTCGAGCGCGCGTTTGACCCGCGCCACATCATCGACGTCGAGATTCGACATGTGGTTCTTGACCTCGATGCCGAGTGCGCGCACTTTGGCGACCAGGTCTTTGTTCGCCAGTCCCAAGTCTTTGGCGACCTCGTAGAGGCGAACCTTGGCGTTCTCAGTCGTCGTTGCTACCGTGGTGTTCATCGTCTTCCTCTGGTTCTGGCTTGCCGCTATCGACTATTGTGCTTCTACCGTGGACTCTGTCGCGGTTTCTGCGATTGTCGCGACTGGTTCGCTCGGCTCTGGCGTCGAGGCATCGAGCTCGCCAAGATACACTTTGACCCAGTGGCGCAGCGTTCGCACCCTCGAAGCCGGCAAACCGGTGGACTCGGCGAAGCGGCCAAGATCGGCTTCCAAAGAGATTTTCTGCACGGTGTTGTAGCCGCCCTGATAAAGCGCGGGCAGTAAGTCGGCGTCGACCCCGTGCACCGACAGCAATCGCTCTTCGGCAGGCTTGAGCGCCTCGGCAGCCTGCTGCGCTGCTCGGACTTGGGCCGCGGCCTCGGCCAGTTTGCGGCGCTCTTGTTCGCGTTCGAGCTGTTTTTGCGCCGCCAGTTTCAATCGCTCGGCGCCAGCTTCGCCACCGACGCCCGGTACACCGCCGAGCTCCTCGATTTTTGCCTTGGCCACCTCTTCGGCCGAACGCCAGCCGAGCTTGAACAGGGTCGAGGCCAACTCTTCTGACGAGCCCTCAATTTCAGCCATCGACTGCTTGGCGACGCCTTCGAGTTCTCGAACTTTCAATTCAGAGTGAATGTCGATGCGCCAGCCGGTGAGCTGCGACGCCAACCGTACATTCTGGCCCTTTTTCCCGATCGCCAACGACAGTTTGTCGTCGGGAACAATCAATTCCATGGTGTGGTTCTCGGCATCGATCACGACGCGCGACACCTCGGCCGGCGCAATCGCGTTGCAAACAAAACGCGCCGGGTCTTCGCTAAACGGAACGATGTCAATCTTTTCGCCGCGCAACTCTTGCACCACCGCTTGCACGCGCGATCCCTTCATGCCGACGCACGCACCCACTGGATCGACGTCGCGGTCACGCGACGAAACTGCGATCTTGGCGCGCGCGCCCGGCTCGCGGGCAGACGACTCGATGCGCACAATGCCTTCGCGAAATTCGGGCACGTTGGTCTCGAATAATTTTTCGAGCAGGCCCGTGTGTGTGCGCGACAAGATGATCTGTGGTCCACGTGCGTGCTTGTCGATATCAGCGACGTAGGCCTGAATGTGATCCCCAGGGCGATACGATTCGCGTGGCACCTGTTCGCGCGCCGGCAAGATGGCTTCGGTGCGCCCCATTTCGACCAAGATGTTGCCCCGTTCGAAACGCCGCGCCACTCCCGAAATCAGCTCGCCTTTGCGATCTTTGTATTCGTTGTAAATGTTGTCGCGCTCGGCTTCGCGCACGCGCTGAATGATCACTTGCTTGGCGGTCTGCGCAGCGATGCGGCCGAAGTTCGGGATGGTGTCGTGGAGATCGAGCACCTCGCCGTACTTCTGCTCCTGCTCGGCGGCGCGCGCGCTGTCCTCTTGGCGGTAAAAGATCTGGAACAAAAGTTCGTCGCCGATCGCGGCTTCAAGACCCACCTCTTGCGCTTCGGCGAGCGTGAGTTCGCGTCCCAGTTCCGCTTCGGGCCCCTCGACCACATTGCAGATCAGAAATAGGTCGACTGCGCCGATCTCTTGGTTGTATTGCGCCTCGACTTCGCGGTGCATGCCAAACACCTTCTTGGCGGCCGTCAAGAGCGCTTGCTCGAGCGCCTGCAAGAGGACCTTGACGTCGATCCCTTTGTCGTTGCCTACCTGTTTCAACACGTCCATCAAATTCGGTTGCATCGCTGTTTCCTTTCGTCAGAACTCGTAAACCAAATTGGCCTTTTCCACGTCGTCGACTGGCACTTCGAAGGTGCGGTCGCCGACATCGATCTTGACTTTGCCTTCACTGGTAGCCACCAAGCGCCCGGAAAAATTGCGCCGATCACCTTCGACGCCGTGGCGGGTGCGAATGCGCGCCCGTTTGCCGACAAAGCGCCGAAAATCGGACTCTTTGGTGAGCGGCCGGTTGAGGCCGGGCGAGGAAACTTCCAACGTGTAGGCGCTGGGGATCGCGTCCGACACGTCGAGCGCCGGCGACAAATCACGACTGATTTCGGCGCACCCATCGAGCGACACGCCGCCTTCGCGATCGACAAACACGCGCAGCACCGCTTGGCCCTGCTCGGTCTTCCACTCGACGTCGACCAGCTCGTAGCCGCGGCTTTGGGCCACCGGCTCGATCACTGTTTTCAACGTCTGAAGGTCGATCACTTTCATGTTTTCTTGCGCTTTCACCAAAAAAAAAGTGGGCTTTGAAGGCCCACTTTTAGCAAAATCACTAAAAATGTACTCGGGCGTATACCATGGAGAAAGCGTGGACGCAAGCGAAGTCGTCGGGTGTCCAGGGGCGCCCGGAAGTCCGAGCGCCGCCGACAGCTCACAGCCGACAGCCTACAGTTTTGGATTCATTCATGAAATCACCTACCCTAGTCCTCCTTGCAAGAGCGAATTTACGGGAGGGTCAACGCGATTTTGCGATTTTTCTCCACTGTCAGCTGTCGGCTGTCGGCGGTGGTAAGAATCGCGAAGC
>JAHFDU010000264.1 GCA_023248835.1 Myxococcales bacterium
ACAGACCGCCGAGGGTCATGGTGATCAGCAAATTGATGTAGGTGCGCATTTCGCCATGGCGGCTGCCGCCGAGTGAAATGTAGAGATAGTCTCGCAGCCACGAGGAGAGCGAGATGTGCCAGCGCCGCCAAAACTCGGTGAGGTTGCGCGCTACGTAAGGCAAGTTGAAATTTTCCGGCAGGGTGAAGCCGAGAATACGGGCCAGTCCGAGTGCCATGTCGGAGTAGCCTGAAAAATCGCAAAAAATTTGGATGGCGTAGGCGACCACCGCTTGCCAGATGCTGAAACAGGAATAGCGCGCAGGGTGCGCGAAAACGGCGTCGACAAACGGCGCTAGCCGATCGGCGACCACCACTTTTTTGGTCATGCCGAACAGGAAACGCTGCGCTCCGGCGTGAAACCCTTCCGCGGTGATGCCAAAATTGCGCTGCAGCTGCGGCAAGAAATCGGCGGCGCGAATTATCGGACCGGCGATCATGCGCGGAAAGAAAAAGATAAATAGCGCGAACTGTCGCCAATGGACGTAGGGCTTGATGCGGCCGCGATAGATATCGATGCAGTAGCTCATCGCTTCGAACACAAAAAAGGAGATGCCGATGGGAAGCGGCAGCACAATGACGGGAACTTGAACTCCGAATGGTTGCAGAGCGAGATTCAAAGTGGCGAGGAAAAGCAGCAAATACTTGAAGGTGAGCAAGATGCCGAGATTGACCACGACATCGACGAACAGCAGCCACCGCTTGATCCGGCCGGTTGCTGCCGCAATGCGAATGCCCATGTAGAAATCGAATACCGAAGTGAAACCGATGAGTAGCAAAAAGTGCCAGTTCCAGTAGCCGTAAAAGAAGGCACCCGAGAGGATCAGAAACGGGATCTTGTGCTCCGTTTTGCGCTGTAGGCACATGCCCGCCACGACGACGGCGAAGAACAGCGCGAATGGCAGGCTGACAAACAGCATGGTGCGCCGATACTAGGCGAACCCCTGTTGCTCGACCAGCGGCTCGGTTGCGCTGTCGTAGATGCCTCGATAAAGATCCACTCCGCGCGAAAGAGAGAAATATGCTTCGGCGGCGTGTCGGAGGGATGTGGGCGAAAGTGCCACGACTTTTTCGAGATTTGCGATCACCCGTTGGTATTCAGCTTGGGTAAAACCGTCGACAGTTTCACCGATGTCGAAATGCTGGTGAATCCATTTGCTGTCGCCGACGTTGGCGTTCATCACTACCGGAATCCCCATGCTAAGCAGCTCGCCCAATTTTGTCGGCGACGACGCCATTTTCGAATAGGTCGGCTTGATAAAGAATAGGCCGATGGTCGACAGGCTCAAGAGCGGCGGCACTTCACTCCTCGTCGCGGCGACGATGATCAAGCGATCGGCGGCGATTCCCGCTCGAGCGGCAGTCTCGAGGATCTGTGTCGGATCATCGGGGGTGATGAAAAAGAACTTGGCTCGCGGCTGATGCTGAGTGAGCGCAACAAAAAACTGCAGCATCTCCGGCAGCATGTACCAAGTACCGATCGAGCCGAGATAGGTGACGACGAAATCATCGGCGTTGAGCCCCAGGCTTGCTCGTAACGTTTGTTGCTGTTTCGTCGTCACCTTGGCGCGCGAAAAATGATCGAGGTCGACACAGCAGGGAATCACTTCGATCTGCAATGTCTTCCCCGGAAGCGCCCATCGTAAGATTTCCTCGCGAGCCAGGTGTGTCAGCGTGACAATCTGATCGGCCGCCAACAAGAACTCGCGCTCGCGTGCTTTGAAATAGTGGTAGACCGCGCGATAGATTGGATTGTTTAGCTTCCACAAGCCGCCATCGACGCGCTCGTCGGCGTAAAACCCACGCATGTCGAAAATGAATCGGACACCGAAGCGCTGCTTGAATAGCAGTCCCACCATGGCCGCGATGTAGCTGCGGCAATGCAAGAGTTCGAAGGCGTGTTGGTGGTGCAGAGAAATCGCTGCCCGCTTGAGACGATCGATGTCCCAAACGGTTGACAGGATCGGCGGCCGCTTGTGATAGGCAATCGGATGCCAAATGATGTTGTGGGATGCGAGCAAATTTCTGATTTCGCCTTCGCTCTTTTGAAAGCGCTCCGGTTTCTCGCAGCTGAGCAGATGGATCTGGTGTCCGTGGGCGGCCAATCCCACAAGATAGGGAATGACCTGCGATTGCCCGAGGGAATCGGTCATGCCGTCGTATGAAACGTAGAGCAGGCGGCAAGGTTTGCTCATGGTAAGCATCCCCGGCCCGCTGTCCGTGCACCCTGAGCGGAGCGCAGCGAAGTCGAAGGGCGAAAACAAGTCGCGGCTGCCTTCGACAAGCTCAGGCCGAGCGGAGTGTGGGGGCATGAACGGTTGCTATTCATGTTTAAGGCAGCTTTATTGCCCGTGCGAGCGCGTCGGCATAGCGCGCGTGGGCACGAGCATTGGGGTGCAAGTCCCCCGGGAAGACGATGAAATCGTCGGAGAATTCACGCGGCAAAAAGAGTGGAAAGGTATCGACCACAGTGATGCCAGCTTTCTCCGCTGCTGACCGAATCTTGGCGCGTCCAGCTTCCTCCAAATGGACATCGGAAAAATTTCGCATTGGACGATTGAATAGCAGCACCACACGATAACCCTCCTGTCTCGCGGCTGCGCCGAGGCTGGTTAGTTGCTGTTGCAAAAAATCGGTGGGTGCCGGCGGCACCGGTTGACTTGGTCGCTTGGCAGGGAAGAAGCGGGCCGGAAGTAGACTGGCAATACGCTGGCGAGCATCGGCCGGCGGGTAGAGTGCGGTGATCGCAAAACTGAAACGGTGAACAAGTGAGGTCGGCAAACTCGGTTGGTCGATGCCGATCGCCGCGACCAGTGCTTGCGGATCGGCGGTATCGATCTCGAAGGATGCAAGCTCGATGATCTGGATGTCGGGGTGATAGCTGCGCCCGAGTTCAGCTGCCAAGCCGAAGCGCATCGCAGTCGGATAGGCAAGGACCCCGCAATTCATTACCTCGACGGGAGCACCTCGTTTTTTTGTGAGCAGTCGCTCGAGCACTTTGGGATAGGAGTCGGCCAAGTCGACGCCTCCGCCGAGCGTAATCGAGGAGCCGACGGCGACGATGCGCGGCACGCTCAGAGTGCGTTCGGCGCGGAATTCATGATCGCGGTAGCCTTGCGAATTGGTGTCGAGTTGCTGGCCCATATACCGCACGCGCTGGTTTGGCGTCATGCCGTATCCCAGTGTTGGGTTGGGTAGCAGGCGAACGATGCCGAGCTCTTTTAGATCATCAAACGGGCCGTAGTGCGAAAAATGCGCGATCCCATCCGCGCCAAAATGGCTGAGCCGCAGGCCAATCTCCAGTGCCCCTATTCCGCCCAGCAGAAACATCGCGACCAAGGCGAAGGCTCGGCGAAACGGGCGCATGAAAGGCACCGCCCAGATGAATGCGGTCACCAGGCCGATGACAATCATCGACTGCAGATCACGACGCGAAAGAATCAGGGTGGCCACCACCGCTCCCGCCCACCCGAGCAGCAAGACGGGGGCGAGAAGGGTCAATCCGTGCTCATCGAATGTTTGCCGTAGGCTGTTAAACATATTGCCCGCCTAGAATTGAAAATAGAGGAACGGAATGTTCCCTTGAATGAGTGAACGATGGAAGACAAAGAACCAGCCGATCGCGCATCCCACGCCCATTGCGAACGCCGCCCGCCGCGGTGCGCTCCAGCGCTCGAAGAGCTCGAGACTGGCTCCGCGATACTGCAGCAACTCGTAGAGCCCGAGCGGCCACATCAGACTGCAAATGAATTTCAAATAGCCGAGCGTCTCCTTTGAAAGATGCATGTCGGTCAAGAAACTGGTGATGAACCGGCCGATCTGACCCGCGCTCTCAGCTCGGAAGATCAGCCAACCGAAACAGGTGACGTGAAACATCACCGCGATCTGGATCGCGCGCAGCCACGGCGTGGTCTGGTGTTCAACGCCGCGTTTCTCGTCGCCGGTCAAGAGCCGATGCACAATCAGGCAGGCACCTTGATACAGTCCCCAAAGCGCCATCATCCACGACGCGCCGTGCCAAATGCCGCCGAGAAGCATGGTCAAGAACAGGTTGCGATAGGTTTTCGCCGTTCCGCCCCGACTGCCACCGAGCGGCACATAAAGATAGTCACGCAGCCAAGTCGAAAGCGAAATGTGCCAGCGTCGCCAGAAGTCCGAAGGATTGGTGGCGAAGTAGGGCAAGTTGAAATTCAACATCAATTCAAAACCCATCAATTTCGCCAAGCCGCGTGCCATGTCGGAGTAGCCCGAAAAGTCGCAGTAAATCTGAAAAGCAAACGCGTACACCGCGATCAATTTGTCAGCTCCAGCGAAAGCGATGTCGTTTGAAAATACCAAATTCACCACGTGCGCGACGCGATCGGCGAGAATAACTTTTTTGTACATGCCCCAACAAAAAAGAAAAATACCGTCGGTGAACTGCTGCGGCAAGAGGGTGCGCGGTCGCTCCATCTGCGGCAGCAGCTGATGGCCACGCGCGATCGGGCCGGCTACCAACTGGGGAAAGAATGAGACAAAAAGCGAAAAGTCGATGAGGCTGCGGCACGCCGGAAGCTTGCGGTGGTAGACGTCAATGACGTAGCTCATGGTGTGAAAGGTGTAGAAGGAGATGCCGATCGGCAGAATCAACCCGAGGTGCAAGAACGAGACGTCGACGCCAAAAAACGCATGCGCTGCGGTCGCCAACGCGTCAGCAAAAAAATTGTAATACTTAAAAAATCCTAATAAACCGAGCTGTGCAGTCATACTGCATGCAACCAGCAGCTTGCGCCGGCTCGGCGCCTCCGTCCGATCGATCGCGAGTGCGACATTGTAGTCGACCAGGATCGAAGTCCACAACAGCACCAGCGGTGTGATACCGAGGCCGGCCTTGTAGGCCCAAAATCCGTAGAAGAAATTGCTGGCCAAAACCAGCATCCAGTTCTGCTGTCGATGACCGAGGTTGACGTAGGCGAGGTAGACCAGCGAAAAAAAGATCAGAAACTGAACGCTGTTAAAGAGCATGTTTCGCGTCGAGAGAGGCTAGTTGATCCACGTAGGCCGAGGCAGTGGCACCAGGAAGCGGCCGCCTTGTGCGACATAACTTGATTGCTGGGCGACGATCTCGTCGGCGAAATTCCAGGCCAAGATGAGCGCGTACTGCGGCCGATCTGCGAGCAGTCGCTCGACTGGATAAATCGGCAAGCGCATTCCGGGAGTGAACAGGCCCTGCTTGAGCGGACTTTTGTCGACAAGGTAATCGACCAGGTCGGATCCGATGTTCATGAAATTGAGCAGCGTGTTGCCTTTTGCCGGGCTGCCGTAGCCGACGATTCGCGCGCCGCCCGCCCGCAGCTCCTTGAGCATCGCGCACAGGTCGACGCGAAGCTTGTACACCCGCGCGGCGAACTCTGCGTAGATCCCCAACTCGTTCACTTTGCGTCGCTGCTCGTCCGACAGCATTGACGCAACTGCCGCAGAGGGTTGCCGCAGCGCTGGCCCCGTCTTCTGCACAAACACGCGGATGGTGCCGCCGTGAATGGCGTGGCGCTCGACATCGAAAATCTCCATCTGATGCTTTTCGAACAGCGTGCGGAGTGCGGTCAGCGAAAAATAGGAAAGATGCTCGTGGTAGATGGTGCCGAACTCGACATGGTCGAGCATATCGAAAACATACGGCACCTCGAAAACAAAGACGCCGTCGCTGGCGAGCAGCGCCCTGGCGCCGCGCACGAAGTCGTGGATGTCGTCGACGTGGGCAA
>JAHFDU010000265.1 GCA_023248835.1 Myxococcales bacterium
ATCACTACCTTGCCACCGCTAAAAAGTCCGATGAAGGCGGCCCACTGCGCCGCTCCATGAATGAAAGGCGCCGCAGGCAGAAAGATGAGCGCTCGATCACCTGCCTTGGCAAGCTGCGCCAGCTCTTCCGGATGTTGCAGCGGTTCGCCGCCGGGGTTTCCGCCTTGCAAGCCACGAAAAAAAACGTCCTCTTGTCGCCACATCACACCGCGGGGCATGCCGGTGGTACCGCCAGTATAAATAATGTAAAGGTCGTCGCCCGATCGCGGCGCGAGGTTGCGCTCTGGGGACGCTTTCTCGAGCGCCCGGTCGTATTCTTCGCCTACAGCCAATCGCCATTTGATCGTTTCCGATTTTTCAACAGCGCTCAAGCGTTCGCGCAAATCTGGCTCGTAGAGCAGCGCTTTCAGTTTCGCGTTGTCGCATAGATAAGCGAGTTCGGCTTCGACGTAGCGATAGTTGATGTTGATCGGCACCGCTCGCAACTTGAACGCCGCCAATACCGCCTCGAGATACTCGGTGCGATTGTACAAGTACAGACCGACGTGATCGCCAGGCCCAATTCCTTGCGCACGAAAATGGTTCGCCAGCCGATTGGCGCGCTCGTCGAACATGGCAAAGGTGAGACGGCGGTCACCGCATACCACTGCCTCTCGATCGGGAATGGCGTCGACAATCGACTCGAACAGATCTGCCAAGTTGAAGGTCAATTGGGCTCCGATCCGACGATCCACATGGCGAAGAATTGGGAGCCGCCGCCGAATGCGTGACCCATCGCGATGCGGGCGCCGTCGATCTGATGGTCGCCTGCGAGCCCCCGAACTTGTAGTGCGGCTTCGGCGAAACGCAGCATGCCGGATGCGCCGATGGGATTGGTCGCCATCACGCCACCCGACGGATTGATCGGCAGATCGCCATTTAGCGCGGTGGTGCCATCCATGGTCAAACGCCAACCCTGGTTGCGCTCGGCAAAACCGAGATTTTCGAGCCACATCGGTTCGAACCAACTGAACGGCACGTAAATCTCGGCGACATCGATTTCTCGTCGAGGATTGGTAATGCCGGCCTGACGATACAGATCGGCGGCGCAGTCGCGACCGGCTTGCGGATCGACCAAGTTGCGTCCCGAAAACATGGTCGGCTCTGAACGCATCGCCCCGCCGCGAATCCAGGCTGGCGGTCGCAGCGCGCGCTTGGCAGCCTGGTCGTCGCCCAAGATCATGGCGCAGGCGCCGTCAGACGACGGGCAGGTCTCGAGATAGCGAATCGGATCCCACAGCATCGGCGAATTGCGCACCATCTCAAGCGTGATGTCGCTCATCTGCAAATGGGCGTAAGGATTTTTGAGCGCGCTCAACCGATCTTTGACGGCGACTTGCAGGCCAACATCACTTGGCGCGTCGGAGCGCATCATGTAGGCGCGTATGATCGGCGCGAAATAGCCGCCAGCGCCAGCGAGCAGCGGCGGCTGAAAAGGAAACTTGGGCGACAGCGCCCACATCGCTTCGGACTCCGACTGTTTTTCAAACGCGACGGTGAGCACGCGCTGGTGGACGCCAGCCTGTACCAGATGGGCCGCGACCAGCGCGGTTGAACCACCAACCGATCCGGCGGTGTGTACACGCATCATTGGTTTTCCGACGGCACCGAGCGCGGTTGCCAAATAGAGCTCGGGCATCATCACGCCCTCAAAAGTGTCGGGCGCTTTGCCGATCACCACGGCGTCGATGTCCGAAAACGTCAGTTCAGCGTCAGCAAGTGCAGCGAGGGCCGCTTCTCGCACCAGGCCGGCGATCGAAACGTCGGCGCGCTTTTGCGCGTGCTTGGTTTGTCCGATTCCGATCACGGCGCAGCGATTCATGCGCGCGCCTCGAGCATGCAGATGAGATTCTGCTGAAGACAGGGTCCGCTCGAAGCATGCGCCAGCGCGCAGTCCGCTTCTCGATTGCTGACGCGGGTTGCCGCTTCGCCGATTCGGATGAGCCCGGCAACCATCACCGCATTGTTGTTCTGCGCGCCGCCCGAGGGATTGATCGTCACCTGCTTATCTAGTTTCAGCGCATCGCACAAGATCAGTTCTTGTGCGGAGTACGGCGCGTGTAGCTCGGCAAAGGTGGGGGACTTTTCAAAACAGCCAGCATGTTTTGCAGCAATTTCCGTCGAGACAGAATGAGACAAGTCGCGGACGCCGAGAAGATGCGACTCGATCCGGTGGTCGATGCCGGAGATGAACGCTGGCCGACTGCAGAGTTTTCGCGCGCGGTCACCCGAGGCGAGGACGACGGCGGCGGCACCGTCGACGATCTTGGGCGGCTCCGCAGTCGCTTTTTTCTTGTCGCTGTCGCTCAATCGGCCGCTGTCCAAAAGCGCTCGCGCTTGCAGCGCCGCTAGACTAGTTGCATCGGGCCACATCGGCGCCTCGTAGTAGGGATCGAGCTGTAGCGCCAAAATGTCTTCGATCGGGCCGAGGGTCGAACGGCCAAAAGCGTAGACCAGCGCAGTGTCAATGTCGCCATGTTGCAGTCGCACCCAGGCTTCGTACAGCGCCCAGGCACCGTCCATTTCGACATGGGACTCTTCGATCGGTGGCCAGGGGCCGACCGCGTCGAGCGCGCCAACAAACGAAAACGGCATGCCGGTCAAAAAATCGCTCGAGCCCGAGCAGGTAAATCCGATGTCTTGTTTTTGCAAACCCGCGCGTCCAAGCGCTTCACGCACCACCGGCATCACCAATTCGGCATCATTGGCTTCGGCCTTGTCGACGAGTAGTTGCGAAAATGAAATAACAGCAACGTCGCGCATCTAAAAGTGACCTTCAATCGACGCAAGCGCGTCGGGCTCGCCGGTCGGTTTGAAATGGCGAATCGCTTCAAGCGAGGCAAGTTTGTTTTCTGCCCATACCGCGCGCACTCTCATCCCCATACGAATTTCAGCGACAGGAACCTCTTGTATCAGATGAAACAGCGTCGAGTCGGCACCGTCGAGCAGAATCGATGCGCAGGCGTACGGTAGCTCGAGCGCTTGCGCGGCAAACGCGATGTTAATGATGCAAAACGTGGTGATGGTGCCGCTGTCTGGCAGCAGAACCTCTTCCTCGGTCGGCACACCGCAAGTTGGACACGCTCCCCGCGGCGGCACGTTCACTTTTTTGCACTCAGGGCAGCGCTGCCCGTAGAGACGCCCGGAAGCAAGACCGCGGCAGAACCGCGACGTCGCCCGCCCGGCCGGGATGGTGTACTCGAGGCGAATCGGCGCTTTGAAAAGTTTGACGGCGTCGCTCATGTTGCCACTTCAAAACACTCAATGTCGCGCATTTCGCCGATGCGCTCGGCGCGCCAGCGTGGTCGAACACGCAAGCCTGATTTCATGGTTGATTCGGTGGGGACGTCGACCACCGACAGCAGCGCGGTGTCGGCACCGTCGAGTTTTATCAGCGCCCAGGCAAACGGGGTTTGCAGGGGATGCTTCGGTCGCGGGTCGGCTTCCCATGCCCAAGTGGTGACGACTCCGGCGGGACCGACGGAAACAAATTCGCTGAGGGATTCCCCAGTTTCGGGATCGCACTCTTGCGGTGGCACCAGTACGCGGCCGCTCTTGCAGCGCACGCCCTCGATGCGCCGGTCGCGCAACGCCGAAAAAAAGCGCCCAATGATTGGACCGGTGCTGCGCTTGTAGGTGTATTCGAGAACGTACGGAGCGGTGAGGACGTCGCTCAAAAGCGCCTCCTAATCGAGCAGCAGGCCGAAGTAGAATTTTTCGGCGGCGCCAGTGGGTTCACCGATGTGAATGTGCTTGATGTTCTGAAATTCCGACAGACCATGACTGCCCAGTTCGCGACCCATGCCGCTTTGTTTGTAGCCACCGAATGGGAAGCGCACGTTGATGAGATGATAGTCGTTGATCCACACGGTGCCAGACTCGATGCGCCGCGCCATCGTCAGCGCGCGGTCGATGTCGCGCGACCAGACGGCGCCCCCCAGCCCGTACATCGAATCGTTGGCGATCCGAATCGCCTCTTCGTCGTCGGCAAAACGAATCACCGATACCACCGGACCGAAAATTTCCTCTTGCGCGATACGCATCGAATTGTCAACCGCGTCAAAAATCGTTGGCTCATAAAAGTAGCCGCGCGAAAATTGCGATGGTCGTGCGCCGCCGGTCAGGCACTTCGCACCCGCCTCGCGGCCAAGCGCGACATAACGCTCGGTGTTGTCGCGCTGCGCGCCTGAAACCAGCGGTCCCATCATGGTGGCGGGATCGATCGGGTCGCCCAATTTGATCGAGCGTGCGCCCTCGACCAATCGCTCAACGAACTCGTCGTGAATCGAATCGTGCACCAGCAGCCGCGTCCCCGATTCGCACACTTGGCCCGAGTGAAAAAAAGTGCCGAACAAGGCGCCGCGCACCGCGCCGTCGAGATTGGCGTCGCCGAGCACGATGTTGGGTGACTTGCCGCCAAGCTCGAGTAGAACCTGTTTCATATTCTCGGCGCAGGCGGCCATCACTTTCTTGCCGACCGGTGTGGAGCCAGTAAATGCGATCTTGTCGACTTCTTGGTGCCGCACCAGTGCATCACCGAGCTCGGGCCCGGGCCCGGCGATGACATTGACCACGCCTGCCGGCACCCCCGCCTGCTGACAAATTTCTGCCAGCAGCAATGTGCTGACTGGGGTGTACGGCGAGGGTTTGACGACAATGCTGTTGCCAGCGGCTATAGCCGGCGCGACTTTCCACGCCGCGGCGGCCAGCGGAAAGTTAAACGGCGTGATGCAGCCGCAGACGCCGATCGGTTCTCGACGCACGATGTTGCGACTCGGCACCGGAGTCGACTCTTCGAACGTTTCCTCATCGGCCTGCGCGGCGATGAGGTCGCCGTAATACATGAACGTCTGACCGGCGGCAGGAATGTCGGCCATGGTGGCCTTGCGCATGGTTCCGCCCGAGTCTTGCACTTCGGCGAGCGCGATTTCGTCGGCGCGATCAAAAAGAATGGTGGCGATGTTTTGCAAAATTGCGCCCCGCTCAGTGCCCGACTTTCGTCGCCACTCACCGCGCTCAAAAGAAGCGCGCGCTGCCGTCACCGCCGCGTCGACGTCTGCAGGGGTCGCAGCCGCCACCTCAGCCCAGGGCTCACCGGTGGCAGGATTGATCGATGGCGTCGTCGCTCCCGATCGAGCGGGCTGCCAGCGACCGTCGATGAACAGATCGAAGCGCTTCATGAACTATTTCGACGGCGGAAACATCGCCTGCATCTTCTGCGCGAGCAGCATGTTGCCAGTGACTTTCATCTGCCCCTTCATGAATGCCATGGTGCCGTTGATTTTTCCGTTCACCATCTTGACGTAGTCCTCGCCGGTCATCTTGATGGTGGCAGTCGGCGTTGCGTGCGCGCCCTCGACCACTTTCATGGTGCCGTTGTCGACCAGAATGTGGTACGTGCCGCCGCCGTCGCCGGAGAGTTCGAATTGAAACACTGCCTGGAGATTCTTCGCGCCCTCGGGCTGGAATCGCTGGTCCAGAGTGTCGAAATATTCTTTGACGCTGGTTACCTGAATCATGTTCATCTCCTTGGCGTGTTTGATTGGCTGCTTCGGCTGGCAGAGTAGAACATGTTCTATTTTTGCTGTCTAGCCGGTGGAGTGCTGACCCAGGGGCGCCCGGAAGTCCGGGCGCCGCCGACAGCTCACAGCCGACAGCCTACAGTTTCGGATTCATTCATGAAATCACCTACTTTAGTCCTCATTTCAAGAGCGAAGGTTACGGGAGGG
>JAHFDU010000266.1 GCA_023248835.1 Myxococcales bacterium
CTTCCTTGCTGACGATCGACGCGGACAGCAAACATGTGGCCGCGATCGATTTTGGTCTCGCTGGAAATCCTCGGGTGGCGCTGTTCTTGGATCTCCCATCCTTGACCTCCTCTCCACCTGAAACAACCGCCGCGGTTTTTTCGCTGCAGCCGGCGCTGCGCGGCGCGGTTTTTTCCAAGAGTGGCGATCGGCTATTTCTACTCACCGGCGGCACCACCGAACCGTGCGCTCCAACCGCTAAACCTGCACATAACAGCGTGATCGCCATGACGCTCGACGGTAACACCGATACGGTTTGGACACTGCCGGTGTTTGTCCCCGCGCTCACTGTCGATGTTCAGTCTGGATTGGTGATCGTGTCGGACGAGACCAATGGACAACTCGATACCTTTGCCGAACCCGATTTTAGCGCCACGGTTCACCTCGACAAGCTCTACGGGCCACTGCGATGTCCTAGTGCGCTACATGTCAGCCGTGGCTCGGTCTACGTGGTGAGCTCGCAGCCGGACGATCAATTTCTCGATTCGGTGATCCTGGCGAAGGTGGAGCTCGACAGCAAAAAGGCGACCCCGATTTCTTTCCAGACACCGTTTTACAACATTCCAATCGATGCAAGCCTAATGGCATCCAATCCGGCCGCCAGTCTGACCCTGCAGCCCGACTCGCTGACTGCGTACGAACTTGCCATCAGCGCAGACACTACCCGCGCACTGTTTGCCACCCGCACCCGCTACCACCAGCTTAACCACCCTTTTCAGATCATCGGCAACGACTGCGCCGTGAGCGCCGAGATCGTAGAGTACGGAACCTGCCTTCTCGATCTGCGCGGAACCGGTGGCTGTGCCTACCAGCTACGATCGCAGATCGTGATCTCGCCTCCGCCGCTCAAGGAGTGCGTGCGTTGCCCGATGCTCGGGGGGTTCGTGCCGTTCTACTGCCCGAGCGAGCCCAGCGACCCGCGTAGAGTTTTTGATCGCCCGGCGGGACTGACGGCGCTGTTCGGTGGGCCATGAAAAATATCGCTGCCTGCATCGCCCTGCTGCTTGGAACTTCTACGTTGGCCGATGGAACAAAGTCGTTGGCGGTGCTCGAATACCGCGCCGGCTCTGAAGCAGCGGGTGGCATCGGCTCGGCGTTCGCACGGCTGCTGCAAAAGCACTCGTCGTACCGGGTGCAGTCGCCGCAAGATGCGCGCCGGCGTTGGGGCGCCAGTCTCGACGCGCAGGTCGCCGCCTGCAGCGGACAGCCGAGTTGCATCGGCGCGATCGGCGCCAAATTGGGCACCGACGAGGTCTTGCTCGTCGGCATCAGCCAGCTCGGCGACGTGGTCTTGGCGCTGCAGCGAGTCGACACCAAACAGCGAAGCCAGATTTCGCGCATTGCCGAACTGTTGCCGCCGGCGACCGCGCCGGCGGAGAGCGAGCTACTCGACTGGCTGCATGAACTGTTTCCGCCCGATGCATTTCGTCGCTATGGCGCCATCCACATCGTCGCCGATGTCGAACAGGCCAGCGTCTCGGTCAATGGCAGTTCCGTCGGCAACACGCCGCTGGCGCATCCCTTGGCTTTGCCTGCACCGGCCGAATATCGGCTGCGCCTCGAAAAGCCTGGCTTTGTCCCCTTCCAAGCGCGCATCGGCCTCTTACCCGAATCCACCGTCGAGGTCCGCGCCCTACTCGCTGCGCGACCTGAATCTCCGGCAGTGTACAAACGCTGGTACATCTGGACCGCGATCGGGGCCGCGGCCGCGGTCGCAGCGACTTCGATCGCGATCTACTACGGCACCCGCGTCGACAACACACCTCGCGGTTTCCTGGTAATTCAACGATAGGCCGGCGCAACGAGTTCGCGCAACATCACCACTGCGTCCTCTTGATTTTCAACATAGTAGTGGGGCCGAATTCCAACGGGACGAAAGCCGAATTTTTGGTAGAGGGACTGGGCCGGCAAGTTGGATTGGCGAACCTCGAGCACCAAACACCGCGCGCGATGGCGCAGCGCAAACGCAATCACGTGACCAAGCAGGGTGGCGCCATGGCCGCGCCGCTGTACATCGGGAGCAGTGGCGAGATTCAAGATGTGCACCTCGTCGTGCATCAACCAATAGTTGGCGAACGCGACAACGCCCTCTTGTCCGTGCAGTAGATCGACACGCGCGAAGGAGCGATCAAATTCCTCGATGAAAATCTGCGCAGGCCAAGGCCAGCGATGGGCAGCACGCTCGATCGCCAACACCGCATCGAGATCGTCGCGCCGCATCGGCAGGATGCGAAACTTCTCCGCTTGGTCAGCCACTGCGCAACACCGCGACGATGCGCTGCCACAGCTCCGTCACGCCTTCGCGCTCGGTTGCGCTCACGATCATCGCACGCGCCGACAGGGCTCGTCCCAGTTCTAGGGCGCGCGGCTTGCGCTCATGTTTGGAAAGCTGATCGGCCTTGGCCAGCACCGGAATCAGCATCACCTCGCGCGCATGTAGAAATCTGCCAAGCTCCGTCTCATCGATCTCGGCGCCGCGGCGCCCGTCGCACAACAGAACGCAGGCCTTCAGCGTAGCTCTGTTCGCCAAATATTTCTCGACGCGCGCGAACCATTTTTTTCGCTCCGATTTGGCGACTTTGGCGTAACCAAACCCCGGCAGATCGACAAAACGCAAGACGCAACGGCGCTGTTTGTCTTCGATCTCGAGATGAAAAAAATTGATGAGTTGGGTGCGTCCTGGCGTCGAGCTCACCCGTACCAACCCGCGCCGACCGCACAGCGCGCCGAGGAGCGTCGACTTGCCGACATTGGAACGGCCAACAAATGCGATCTCCGGCACCGAGTCATCCGGCCAATTCGAATCGGCCACCGACAGCAAGAACTCGGCTTCGACTACACGCACTGGTCCCACTGCCACTTGAAAATAGAGCTGTTTTTCACTGTCGGGGTCATACGGTTAACCATTCAATGATCAGATTTTACAGGGAGATCAGGAGATCAGGAGAAAGATTTGCTTTGTCAGAGAGAAGATTCTCTCCCTCCCCAAAAAAATCTGTCCTCCTGAACTCTTGATCTCCCTGTTGATCTACTCTGAACTCTCGACTCTGGACTCTCGACTCTGTTAGCATTCACGCGTGCAAATCATTGGCCTTACCGGCGGTATCGCCAGCGGCAAGTCGACGGTCGCGCGCATGTTGCGCGACCTCGGCGCACCCGTACTCGACGCCGATTTGGTGGCGCGCCAAGTGGTACAGCCCAGCACGCCAGCGCTGGCTGATCTGGTCGAAACATTCGGCAGGGAATTTCTCGACGCCAGTGGACAGCTTGATCGCAAGAAACTCGGCGCCATGGTGTTCGCCGACGCCGAGAAGCGAAAAGCGCTCAACGCGATCGTCTTGCCTCGAGTCGCCGAGGCGACAGCGCAGAAGTTGGCCGAGTGGCGAAAGGCGGATGTGCCGATTGCGATCTACGAAGCAGCGCTGCTGGTAGAAAACAACCTCCACAGCGGTCTCGACGGATTGATCGTTGTCGAGCTCGACGACGCGACGCAGCTTAAGCGATTGATGGCACGCGACAATCTCTCGGCGGAGGAGGGGCGCGCTCGTCTCGCCGCGCAACTACCACTCGAGGACAAACTGGCGGTGGCCGATTTTGTCGTTAACAATGGCGGCGATGAACGCACCACCCGTACGCAAACTGAACGCATTTGGGCGCAATTGCAGAACGGCTGGAAACGACCATGACCGACGTCGCTGAAACATCGATGGTGACCGGTTTCCCGCGCTTTGTCGCGCGGCGTCTTGCCGCCAAATTGCTCGAGCGACCAGAGGAGAACCAACGCGTTTTTTTGCTGGTGCGGAAAACATTTATAGCCGCCGCCAACGAATTTCTCGCCGGTCTGGATGCGAACACACGCGAACGCTTGCGCATCGTTGAAGGGGACGTCGGCGACATGGACCTCGGCCTTGCTGGCGGCGAATACAAAGCGCTCGGCAGCGAGCTGACAGCCATCTATCACCTGGCTGAATTGCAACCTTGCGATGCCAAGCGCGAGCAGTTTGAGCGTGTCAATGTCGAAGGCACTCGTACCGTACTGGAGTTGGCCACTGAGATCCCCAAGCTTCGGCGACTCATCCACTTCTCTTCCGCACACGTGGCTGGCACCCGAACGGGTGTGATTCTCGAGGAAGAGCTCGACGAAAGACAGCGTTTCTATGACCTATTTGAAGAGACCAAGTTTCAGGCGGAGCGGCTGGTTCAGGGAGCGGCGCGACGTTTGCCGATCACAATTTTACGACCGAGCACCATCGTCGGCGATTCACGTTCGGGACAAATCGATCGTTTCGACGGGCCGTACTATTTGTTGGTGCTGATCGTCACCTCCCCGATCGACGTCCATCTGCCGCTGCCGGTTCGCGGCGATGTTCCGCTCAATCTGGTGCCGATCGATTTCGTCGTCGACGCTGCCGCTGCGCTGAGTCGCGATGCGCGCGCCCAAGGTGGTACGTTCCATCTTTGCGATCCATCTCCGTTTTCCGCGCGCAGCGTCTACCGATTGGCGGCGCTGCGCGCGGATCGCAAGCCGCCGCGTGGAGTGATTCCGACCGGGCTGGCGCGCGTATTTTTGAGCGTGCCCGGGATTGAGCGTGTTGCTCGCGCGCCGCTGTCGCTGATCACCGCGCTACACCATTTCGCCGTCTACAACTGTCGCAACACGCTGGCCCTGCTCGAGAACACCACCGTGCGCTGTCCGCCCATCGATGCCTACATCGACAAGTTGGTGCATTACATCAGGCAAGTACACGCCGAAAAGCGCGAGCGTCTCGAAGAGGAAGCGTACGATCCGTTTGATTGAGAAAGCCAACAAAAAGCCAACAGCTAACAGCTGACAGTCGAGGTATCGCGCTGCTGCGCGATGTCCATTGTATTGATGAGCTGCACATCACACTTGCGCGTACAACGATCGATGCGCCGGAGGCGCACCTTCAACTGTTAGCTGCTCAGAAACTACCCTCGAGTGCGTCTCCAACCGTGGCCCTCGACTGAATTTCCGGCGTCTTCCGTGTCCGAAACTCTCGACTCTCGACTCTCGACTGTGAACCAAACAGTTTCTGGCTTCTGGAAGCGGCCCCGGGCCGTAGGAGGCTGTGAGCTGTCGGCTGTGAGCTGTGAGTCAGCTCTCTCACGATGTCGTCAGCAGGCGGCGCAAATAGTTGATGTGCAGCGCCTGGTCGAGCTTGAAAGCCAATCGATCAAACTCGGCCTTCTGACGCAGCGCTTCGAGCGAAGCTTCAAGTCCCACCATGCAGCCGACGGCGCGTTTGCCGATCCGTACCGGAACAATCACAGCAAGCACCTCTTGCGAGACTCGCATCACTGGCGCCAAGCGACCAAGTGCCGACGGCGCCAAACGACCGATGAACACCTCGCCGCTCGACATCGATTGCGCTGCGTGCGGCAGTTCGCTTGGAGGCAATTTGAGATCGCGCAGCAGCGAAGGCTCGACGCGATGCGAGCGCCAACCACAAAGCTCGCCACTGCGCAAAACCAGCACCAGCAGGCGTCGCACATCTTGCGCCACAAAACGCATGCCGACGTCGAACACCGATTCGTCGTTCTGCGTCTGCAGTAGCTCCGCAGTAACCGTTTCCATCGTCAAGCGCGGCACCGAGGCGGCGGCGCTGTCGATAAAGCCCGCCCGCTCTTCGACATCGGGCGGCGGCGGCGGCATCGGCTGATACGTCGGCACATCGGCGCCACCCAC
>JAHFDU010000267.1:0-869 GCA_023248835.1 Myxococcales bacterium
CTAGATGTTCGAGCGACTGCATCCGATCGGCTTCGCGCCGCTCGCGCGCAATATAGCCCTCGTATTTGACTCGGATCTCCACTCGATCCGCCAACGTCACATCCTCGAGCCCGCCGAAAACCGCGGCCAGATTGGCGTAGCTCACCTCCGGCCGACGCAAAAGCTCGAGCAGAGTGGTCGGCTTTCGCAAGCTGGAGGTGCCGAGCTTGCGCATGCGATCGCCATTCGATTCCGTCGGTGCCAGCGTGGTCGCGGCAAGCCGTTCTAGCTCGGCCTGCACCCGATCTCGACGATCACAAAACGCGCGATAGCGTTGGTCGTCGATGAGCCCAAGCGCTCTGCCCTGCTCGGTGAGCCGAGCATCGGCGTTGTCTTCGCGCAAGAGCAAACGATGTTCGGCGCGCGAAGTCATGATGCGATAGGGTTCATCGGCGCCAAGCGTGGTCAGATCGTCGATGAGCACGCCGCCGTACGCCTGATCCCGCCCAAGTACCAGCGGCTCTCGTCGATCAAGCGCCAGCGCGGCATTGGCACCGGCGAGCAGGCCCTGAATGCCCGCCTCTTCGTAGCCAGAGGTGCCGTTGAGTTGGCCAGCGAAGTAGAGACCACGGACGCGTTTGGTTTCGAGCGTCGAGTACAGTTCACGCGGATCGCAAAAATCATACTCGACCGCGTAACCCGAGCGCATCATTTCGGCGCGCTCGAGACCTGCAATGGTGCGCACCAGCGCCAGCTGCACATCGATCGGTAAACTAGTGGAGATGCCGTTCGGATACACCTCGCAGGTGTCGATCCCCTCGGGCTCAAGGAAAATTTGGTGTCGTGTTTTGTCGGCGAAGCGAACCACTTTGTCTTCGATCGACGGGCAA
>JAHFDU010000267.1:879-5423 GCA_023248835.1 Myxococcales bacterium
TGCCATACAGCGGCGAGCGCTGCAAATTGTCTCGGATAAGTTGGTGTGTCTTGCTGTTGGTGTAGGTAATCGCACAGGGAACTTGCCGAAGCGGCGGCGCTGGCCCGTCTTCGGCAAAGCGCGGCAACGGTTCGTCGCCCGGCTGGACCTCGAGCCCGCTCCAGTCGATGGTACGCCCGTCGAGGCGACACGGCGTTCCAGTTTTCAAACGCGCCAGCGGAAAGCCCAGCGCCACCAGCGACGCCGAAAGCCCGCGGGCCGGTGCTTCGCCGGCGCGCCCACCGTCGCCCTGCGCCTCACCGACATGGATACGGCCGCGCAAAAAAGTTCCGGTGGTCAAGATCACGGCGCGACCAAAAAAACTGACGCCCATACTGGTGGCGACGCCGATTACCTGGTTTTTTCCGCTGCGCTCTTCGACGAGCAGGTGCTCGACATCATGCTGCTTGAGCAAGAGGCCAGGTTGCTGTTCGAGCACGCGCCGCATCGTCATTCGATAGCGCGCTTTGTCGCACTGGGCGCGGGTCGAGCGTACCGCCGGGCCTTTAGACAAATTGAGCCGACGGAACTGAATGCCGCAAGCGTCGGTGACACGCGCCATCGCACCACCGAGCGCTTCGATCTCTTTGACCAAATGGCCTTTGGCGACGCCGCCGATCGCGGGATTGCACGACATCTGTCCAATGGTGTCGAGGTTGCCAGTGAGCATCAGCACGCGCTTAGAAAGTCGCGCCGCCGCAAGTGCCGCTTCACAGCCGGCGTGGCCACCACCGACGACAATCACGTCGAACAAATCGGGATGGGCATACGCAGGCGCCGACATGGACGGGAAGATTCACCGTCGCGCCCTGACTGTCAATAGTGGATACCGGCACCGACGGAGAGCGTGATCGAAGTGTCGGGCAGATGCGCGCCAGCGCCGAGCAAATCGACGACATCGAACCGCGCGCTCACTGCGGTAGAGAGACGATTGCCGAGTCGAAACAGTTCGACCGTGGTGCCCAGAAAGCCACCGATCGGAATCGCATTTTCATTGATCGCCGGAACGGCTTTGTTGTCGACCAGATGAAGCACGCCACAACTGGCCCCGACGTGGACGTGAATACGATCGCGGGGATGAAAGAGAAGACCAAGTCCGGCGTCGCCTTGGTACTGCTTGATGCCGTAGCCGACAAAACGGCCGGAAACGAACAGGCCGAGCCATGGCACAGGCGTGTCGAGTCCGAGGACCAACTCGCCACCACCGCCGAGAACTTCAAATCCACTGCCGCGCGAATTGGTCACCGCCGCCGCACGCCAGCCTCCGACCAATTGCAACTCGACCGAAAACCGCTCGTGCAGCCACTGCGCGCGCCGTCCCGCTTGAGCCGAAGCCGGCAACGTCAAAGCGAGCAGCGAGAGCAACAGGCGCGTCACCGTGCCTTGCCCTTGCAGCCGTGCGCCTGCGTCGGCACGAATTCGTAGACATGAAGCACGAAGTCGAGGGTGAGAGTGCGCAACGTCGCGCCTTGACGATCACCGGACCACTTTATTTTCTCGACGTTGGCCGAACCACAGCGATCGATGACACCGCGTTCAAAATCGGCGAGCTCGGCACTGGTGCAGCCACTCTCATTGCCGCAAGCAAACGTAAACGTTTCGTACCAGGTGAGCGCGCGAGCGCCATATTCGCGCAGCTGAAACTGGACCGCCATGCCGCTCGACGGATCGGCGCCAGTCATCTGCACCCGCACCGTGTGGCGGCCCGGCAACAGATCGAAATAGGCGCAGCTCTCTGCCGCAGTCTCCTGGTTGCGCCGCCAGGCATGGCCATCGAGCAGCAGGTCATAGTGTTCGCCGCCGCGACCAGTGCGAAATTCAAATCGCTTGCCCCCGCTGGCAATGCCGATCTCCGCTTCGTCGTCGTCGCGAGCGCGGCAGCTGCAACTCGACGCTGCGCAATGCGGCGAGGTCAGTGCCAGCAGCAAAACGGCTGTCGGCGTTTCGGTCGGTCCGTGCGTAAGGGTGGCGCACCCCCAACCCAACACAGCGAGAAGGCAGGGCGTGCGCATCTTAATTTTCATTTCTACGAATCGACCGGGCTCGAAACCGGATCTCCGTCGAGCCCGAGTCCGAGCCCAGGGCCGCAGGCCCGGAGTCCGAGCCCGGCTTTTCAGATCGGGCTCGGGCTGGCACGCGGGCTCGGGCTCGAGGGGAGATGGGATTTTGATGCGTACGCCCTGAGCCGGCAGGCTTGTGGAGTGCGGAGACATCACCTGCGCATGATACTATGGAAGCGTGGCATTTTCATTTGCCGATCCACCTATCGAGCAGGTGTACGCTGAGCAGGTCCAGCTCCTAAGCGCGCTCAGCGCAGCCATTGCCAAGGGTGACGACGAGGAAGTGCGAAAACGAGCCGGCCTGGCACGTCGACGTCGCCTGCGATTTGCCCGAGTGCGACAAGCCCTGGGTCAAGCGTCGACGGCAGAATTGACCGCACTTGCTCAAGAAATCACGCGCCACGACGCCACGTTTGCTGCCTGGATCGCGGGGCGAAAGCGGCCCGGCGATGATCGTTTGGCAACAGGGGAAAGTGTCGAACGCGTCGCCGACACTCTGCTGCCGCTCGAGTGGGACCTACAACTCGGATTGATTGTGCTGTGTGGCCGAAACGCCGAACCGCTCGTGCGTGCACTGCGCGCCCGTGGACAAGAGCGGATCTTGCTGGCCCTGCCGCCCGACCAGAGTGCCAGCGAACTTCCGACCGGCGCGCATAGTTTCTCCTCTGCTGGCGAGTTGCGGCGCCTGCTCATCGAAAAGCTCGATGGGCCACCGCTGCCGCAACTGACCATCTTCCGAGTGGAAAACTGCGAACCAAACTTACCGACGAGCGAGCAAATCACACAACTCGTGGTCGCTTGCCGTGATGAGCTGATCTCCAACTACGGCACCGCGGTGTTTCAAGATCGCCTTTGCATCGAACAGACACTCACCAATCTGCCCAAACTAGGAGAACTGCCCACCGTCGCAGCACTCGCCGGCTGCTTTGCCGGCCGGCCCGGTCTCTTGGTTTCTCCGGGGCCGTCGCTCAAAAAAAATATCGACCAGCTGCTTGAGATCAAAAGAACCGGAAGCGCGGTGATCATTACTTCGCCGCAGGCACTACGTCCGCTGCTCGGGCGCGGCATCGTTCCCGACATTGCGATGGTGGGGGATCCTTGGCGCGTCGACGATTTTTTTGTCGACTGTCCTGCCGCTGAACTCGGTGCGTTGGTGCTCGGGATGTCCTGCTTTCCGCAGCTATTTACCTGGCCGACGCCGATTTTTTCCTATCCACTCAATGGTCGGCACGACGGTTGGTTGGAAGCGCCTCTCGGCCCGCTGCCGATTTTGCCGAGCGGTGGATCGGTTGCCTGTACCGCGTTTTCGCTGCTCTACGCGATGGGTTGCGATCCGATCGTACTGTGCGGGCAGGACCTCGCCTTTTCCGGCGACCAAGTCTACGTCGAGGGCGGCGCGCTGTCGCAGAGTCGCGCTCGTGTCGACGAAAAAGGACAAGTCGAGATCGAGCGCCCTCAAGCCAGTACGCAGGTCGCCGCCGCATCGGAATTTTTCGCCAAGCAAGCAATGGTCGAGCTCCCGGGCTACTACGGTGGCACGGTGCGCTCGGCGGCTGACTACGCTCGCTTTCACTCTTGGTTTGTCCACGTCGCGCGCGAAATGGCCGGCCAACGCAAGCTTTACAACTGCACCGAGGGTGGCGCATTTATCACCGGCATGGAACACCGGCCCTTAAGCGAAATCGCGAAGCACTATTTCGTCGAACCGTTCGATCCACCTGCGCGACTCAAAGCCGCGCACGCCGAGCCGCAATGGCGCAACGCCTGGCGCGCGCAACGAGTGCAAAACTGGCGTCAGCAGTTCGGCGCCCTGCTCTTGCATCACCACGGTCGCGTCTCCGCCGCCGAGGCGGTCGAGTCCGCCTATCGAGCCGTGCCGCTGGTGGCGGCTTGTCGACGTCAAGAGTACGACGAAGCCCGGGCGCGTCTTCACGAGGCGCTCTTTACCGACGAGGAAAAGGTGGCACTCGACCGATTGTCGTCGCTATTTCAACAGACCGCTGCCGCGCTATTGCCGCTCGTATCGTGATTCGATTTATCGATTTATCGTCTACTCATCGCATGCGAAGGAGCCGGTCAATGAAGAAGATACTATTTATTGGGCTGGACGTGCACGCTGAAACGATTTCGACGCTCTGCAAACGCTCCGAGGTGCAGCCAACGTCACGGCAGTAACAATCGTGGCGGAGGTGGCCACTAATATCAGAGTGATCAACCGCCGCGGATGAGGGCGATTGGCGAGTTGCTCGCCATGGTATCACTGGGACCGTCGGTGGGTGGCGTGCCGGCGTCGACGTGACGGCGCGGCATATGGGTCGGCCGCGCGGGAGCGGACGAACAGCGGAACCCTACTCTACATGTCCATCGCACAGGCCTGGAGCTCGTCGAAGCACTCGCCGTTCATCATCTGCGCGACGCTGTAGCAGGCGTCGCACTGGTTCGGGT
>JAHFDU010000267.1:5433-5738 GCA_023248835.1 Myxococcales bacterium
ATGTCGTTCGGGTTCTTCGACGGGCACGCGGTCTCGACGCACTGCAGGAGCGCCTTCTGCAGCATCTGCGCCTTGGGCGTCGCGTTCGCGACGCACGTCATCGAGCACGTCTGGTCCTCGCACATGTTGAAGCACTCGATGGTGTCGGTGCAGTTGGTCTTGCCGCCCATCGTCTGCGTCTTGCACTGGCCCGTGGTGCAGACCTGCCCCTGCGCGCAAGCGTTGCCGCACTCGCCGCAGTTCGACGCGTCGCTCGAGGTATTGGTGCACACGCCGCCGCAGTCCCGCTCCGGATCGTTGCACAT
>JAHFDU010000268.1 GCA_023248835.1 Myxococcales bacterium
TTGACTTGTCCGCGTACGTATATCGGATGCCGATCCATCCGCCCAACGGGTTCTTGATGGTTGGTGCGCCGTTGCTTATCGCCGCTATCGTTTCCATCGGTCTGTTTGTTAAGATCCCAGCTACGCGTGCAGCACTGCCTTGGTGGATAATGGTGCTGCTGCTGGTTGCAGGTTTGCTTCCGCAGGCAACTCCGCTCTGGCGCGCGCACGTACTGCCGTTTGGCGAATTTATTCAGTTTCCGTGGCGATTGCTCGGACATGTGACCATCTTCGGCGCCCTGGCACTGGCGATGGCTTGGCGCAAGACACCCGATGTTCCCGCCACCGGTCGGATTGCGGCTGTTTTGGCGTTTGTGTTTTGTCTTACCGGCCAGGTGCTCGCCCATCCCAATAGCTACCTTGCAAAAAACGAAATTCCCGCGGACGAGAACAACGGGACCACGGTGGGCAACGAGTACCTGCCGCTCGGTGCTAAATTAGAGACCCGACCCTATTATGACGATGAGATCGTGGTCGCCTTGAGCGATGTCGCCGAATTGGGTCGAGTGGTCGCTCGCTCCGACCGAATTTACATCGACGTAGAGGCACGTGCCGCTACTACTTTGCTGGTGGAACAGTTTTGTTTTCCCGGTTGGCGGCTCGACACCCGTTTGGGGCCCGCTCCGGCGGTGCTGCGCTGCCGTGACGACGGCCGGCTGCTGATCGATTTGCCGGTAGAGGGGCGCTACCGTCTGCGTGCCCGGATGGGCACCACCCCGGTGCGATTGCTTGGCACTGCGATGACGTTGATTTCACTCGCAGGGGTATTGGCGGCTCTGGTTTGGTCGGTGTTTCGCTCTCGACCCATTCAATGACAATGACTTCCCGAAGAGGATTTTTCTCTCTTTTTGTTTTGCTGACGCTGGCTTCGCTGCTGCCGGTGTGGAGCCAGCGCCTGCTGCCGATGCTCGACACCCCGAACCACCTGGCTTTGGTGCGTGGCTGGTTTAGTTTTTGCGATCCCGCCTATCACATTTCGGACTTCTACACTCTGCGGATAAAACCGGTGCCCTACATCTTGTTCTACGCGTCGATTCACGGTCTTATGCAGCTGCACTTTTCGATCGAGACCGCGAATAAAATTTTTCTGTCTTGTTACCTGGTCCTGTTTCCGCTTTCGGTACTTTACTTGCTGCGCTCCTTCGGTCGCAGCGACTGGTTGGCGATCGGCGGCTTTTCACTGAGTTTCAGCCAGAACTGGATTTTCGGTTTTTCCTCTTTTTTGATGGGCAGCTGCTTCACTGTGTTAGCGGTGGGGGCATTGGTTCGCTATCTTGACAGCGGCCGTGATCGCCACCTCGGCGCGCTTGCTATTTTCAATCTGCTTGCGTTCTCTGGTCACATCCTTTCCTGGTTTGTCTACGGCGTCATTGCATTGGCGCTGCTGCTCAAGGAGTTTCGCAGTTGGCGACGGGGGGTGTGGGTGGTGCTGGCAACCTTGCCTGCTTGTCTATTGACGATTGCTAATTTTCTCGGCGAGATGAGCGAACATACGTACCTGCAGCGCGGTGAGCATTTCGAGGCGACCTGGAAAGACGTGCCCACTTTGCTTGGCGAATTCCCGTGGCGTGTCGGTAACATTTTCCCTGGCCATTTCGACATGCTGGTGTTTTGGGTCCGGTTCGCGATCATTGCCGGATTGTTGCTTTGGCACAGGCAGCATCGAGAAAAAGAGGCCCCGAATCAGACTTCACGCCTGAAGGTCATTTTTTTTGTTTTTGTTCTGCTCTATTTCTCGCTGCCGTTTTCGATTCAGAAACCGATCCCTTGGTGGAATCTCGGCCCACGGGTGGTCTGGATGGGAATGCCTTTTGTGCTGCTCTTGCCCGCAGGACCATTTGCTGATCGGCGCAAGTGGCTGCTCGCTCCGCTGGTGGTTCTCCACCTTCTCATTTCGTTGCGGATGACTGCGCTTTATCGGTCGTTCGACGAGCGAAACAGGGGGTTCATTGAGTTGGCCGACAGTTTGCCGCTCGGTGCGATCGCTACTGCGGTGCCGCGCGGGCTGGTAAGACCGGTGGTCGAGTTCTACGAGGATCCAGCTTCCGCAGGCGGCGTTTACCTGAACTTTCCACTCTGGCCGATGGCGCTCAAAGGCGGGTTCAGTCCCTATATTTTCAATCAAGGAATTCCCATTCGCTTTCGAGAGGAGATCGAAGAGATCAAATATCCCAGCATTTTTTACCCCGACAACGTCCGGCCATGGCAGCTGCCACTGTTTGACTATTTTATTGTCCGCGACGGCAGCGACGAGTGGGCGCCCGAAGATCTGTCGCTGCAGAAAATTGCCGAGCGCGGCGACTGGACGATGTACAAACGTATGTACAAAACCACCGAAGAGCCCTGAACCAGAATGGCATCGACTATTGTTGAAATCGTTGGGGTGATCACCGATAGCGAGATCATCGCAGTGGGTCGCAAGATTCGAGAAATCGCCCGACTGCGCAAGTATCATGGAGGCACCAAATGGCGGAAGTTGAAAGGGGTGGCTCGCGTGCGTCTCTCCCATGGCGAAGTGGTCCGAGCAGAGGTACATTGGTATGAAGCACATGGCATCGGAAAACGAGAAATCAAACTCAAGCGTCTTCTGAGTGAGCACTGATGGCACCTATGAAACGGCAGAAATTTAAGAACTTCGCAGTGTGTCTCAACAACAAGGGCTATCAAGCGGCGCTCGAGCTGCGCAAGATCTATCGAGTGATGCGCGATGCGGCGGCGGCGGCGCAGGGACTGGTTCGCGTGGTGGACGAGTCGGGCGAAGACTATCTCTATCCGGCCAGCTATTTTGCTCCAATCGAATTGCCAACCTCAGTGCGAAAAGCGCTGTCCGCTACTCGGTGATCCTTCGACAGGCTCACGATGAACGGCTGACACGATCAGGATGAGGGGATGTAACGTTCACATCACCTGACTTGACATAGCGTAATACAAGGCGCTGTGGCAAACTTTCTCGAGTCGCGACGTGCTCAACAATTCCAAAATGCGGGCTATTTTGACTACCCTCCGGAAACGCCAGCAACCCCGTTACTTTCTCTTCGCGTGCAAAAGGCAGCCAATTTGTACTATCGACCGGCGTGGGATCGCGAAATCGCGAAAGGGTGTACGACAAATCGTGAGATCGGGCTACAAGGCCACACCTGCTTATCGAGAAATCAACGAGTTGTGCAGCCTCAACGATGTCTAAATTTCTCAAGGCAAAACCTAAAGATTATCTTGGCACTGACGACGAAAGCGTACGAGCGCGGTGGAGAATTAGTCGCGCGTGGTGGCGGGCGGAATTGCCCAAGCTTGTCGACCTTGCTCGGCGACGAACGAGTGTACATGGGCTGCGCTTGCAAACTACAGCCGTGCGAAAGCAGTTTGAGAGCGACTACTGGGGAAGTTTTCGATCAGCACAAAGGCCCATCCAAAAACTTCGCGAGCTCGAGCAGTCGCTGCAGACAATGGAAGATGAACTCGGGCGCGGCGGCACAGTACCGATCCTTGTCCCGCAAAAGCGCGGCCACCCCCAGGATGTGTGTTTGAGAGCTGCCTTGCTCGAGGCCCAAGAGCTGAGCAGGCCTTGGCAGTTCGTCGCTGCGGTGCTTCATCGAGAGAAGATCATGCGCGGCAGATTCAATAATATTTACGAGCGTGTTCGCAAAGCGCACTCGTCACTGACGGCCGCACAAAAATCCTGGTTACCGACGGGCTAACCTCGTCGCGTTTTTCGGAAAGCATTCGCTGAATAGCTGCCGAACCTGTTTTGCTGCAATGGAAGTCTGTTGGCATTAGGTTTCCGTTTGGAGGCCGACATGACGACAAAACGAATTTTGACTGCGCACCAGCGACGAGAGCTTGCGGTGGTTTCACTGGTGTCGACGAGAGCAGTCACCCGCTTTCTCAGTGCTCGTCCCACCAAGCAGCTCACGCGCGGTTGCGCATCGAACGAGGCGCGCGCCAGTTGGGCATCAACCTCGAAAAGTCACTCATGGGGAACCCAAGCGATGACGAATGAGTCGTCACCGCCAGCCCTATTAACCTAGGAAAGGAAACGAAAATGAAAAACGACCAGAAAAGCTTGGCAGGTTCAGAGAAGGAGCCGGAGATGACAGCGGAGCCGCCAGCGCCCACTCGAGACGCAAGCAAACCCGAGAATGCCGATCCGCTCGACATTCGCAATCTCAGGCTCGAGCAAAATTTCGGCGAGGCACTCGGCGTCAAAAAAATCCTCAACACGGTGCCGGTGCGGCAGCCGACGAGGCAGGAGTTTGTGATGGTGCGTTCAGAACCGGAATACGATTTTGAATTTTTTGCGCCTGACGGTGAGCGCCCGATGCCGATTTGCCTCGTCGCCTATGAGCTACGAACAGATCGTACGATTCGTCTCGGTCCCGAAGAGCTGCGTGCTCGAACATCAGCGCCGCTTTCGACGGGGCCGGAGTCGCTCGTGGTCGCCTACTACTCGTCAGCGGAATTCAGCTGCTTTCTCGCGCTTGGCTGGCCGCTGCCGATGAACATTTTGGATCTCTTTGTGGAGTTTCGCTGCCGAACCAACGGCACGCGTCCGCCACAGGGAAGTGGCTTGGTCGGTGCGATGGCCTACTTCGGAATTTCCGGCGTCGATGCTGTCGAGAAAGATTCGATGCGTTTGTTGGCCCAGCGCGGTGGGCCATTTTCGCCTCAGGAAATTTTCGCGCTGGTCACCTATTGCGAATCTGACGTGCTCGCGCTCAAACAGCTCTTGCCGCGTCTGCTGCCGTCGATCGATCTGCCGCGCGCGCTCTTGCGCGGCACATACATGGCGGTGGCGGCACAAATCGAGCGCAATGGAACGCCGATCGATGTCGAGACGCTCGCGACTCTTCGCCGCTGCTGGGTGGCTATTCAAGAGGGGCTCATCGCCGAGATCGATCGAGACTTTGACGTCTACGAGAATCGCACATTCAAGATGGAGAAGTTTGCTCGGTTCTTGGTGCAGCGCAAAATTGCCTGGCCGGATTTGCCGACAGGACGGCTGGCGCTTGACGAAAAAACATTTCGTACGATGGCGAAAATTCATCCAGTCATTGCGCCGTTGGCCGAACTTCGGCACTCGCTGTCGCAGTTGCGACTTTCAGATCTTGCCGTTGGTAGTGACGGCCGCAATCGCACGTTGCTCTCGGCTTTTCGTGCGGCCACATCGCGCAATCAGCCAAGTAACACCAAGCACATTTTTGGCCCAGCCGTTTGGCTGCGTTCGTTGATCAAACCGGAACACGGTTACGGCCTGGCTTATGTCGACTGGGAGCAGCAAGAATTCGGCATCGCCGCCGCGCTATCGGGTGACGCCGCAATGCAAGTTGCTTACTCGAGTGGCGATCCGTATCTCGAGTTCGCCAAGCAGGCTGGCGCTGCACCACCCGACGCTACAAAGCAAACGCACGCCGCCGTGCGCGAACAGTTCAAGGCGACCGCTCTCGGAGTGCAGTACGGTATGGAGGCTGCGGCGTTGTCTCTGCGGATCGGGCGGCCGATGCCGTACGCACAAGAGCTGCTCGACGTTCACAGGCGCACGTATCCCACTTTTTGGCGCTTTTCCGACGCTGCCGTTGAGGGCGCTCAAGGCGGCGTGCAAACGCGCCGGCATTTCCGAATGCACGCCGAACGATCTTCGACGAACCTACACGACCTGGCTGCGCAACGCCGGCATCGATGCAGCAACCGTTGCAGCGCTGC
>JAHFDU010000269.1 GCA_023248835.1 Myxococcales bacterium
TGCTATCCGCACTTGGGTTCACCATCGGATTTTTTTCGGCCGGATTTTTGGTCGGTGTGATGGCACCGCTCGCGGTGCTCGGATTTTCTCGCGCCCGCAGTCCCTTTGTTGCGCTGGCGGTCGGGCCGGTTTTGCTTCTGTGTGGGTTGGTTGCGCTCAAAAATGGCGCACTGTTTTGGGGAGGCGCGCTGCACGCTCCGGTCAGCGCCACTGTGTGCACGTCGATTTTGAAACAGCTCGGCTTTGGCCTCTTTCCCTGGATCGTGCTTGCGCCAGTAGCAGGTTTTGCGCTACTACAAAACCGCGACGAAGAGGAGCTGTCGCCGGTTGCGCTTTGTACATCCTGGTTTGTATCGATTTATCTTTTCTCGTCGCTGCAGTCGGCGATCGTTGGCGACTTTTTGGTTCCCGCTGGCGCGCCACTTTTGCTCCTCTGCGGCGCCTATTTTGATCGCCTGCTCGACGACGGTGCGCCGCGCCTGGTGGCGGCATTTGCGGTTGCGCTTGGCGCAGCGATTTTGGCGCGCGACGTATTTCTGTTTCCCGAACAGCTGCAGAGCGCGCACTTGGTCGAAGTCATCCGTTGGCCAGGGGTCATCACGCAAGGGCCTAATTTTTTTCTGGCGCTCGCGCTCGGCTGGGGCGCACTTTGCGGTCTTTTTCTTTTTGGCGCGGCGACCGATGCTGCGATGCGGCAGCGGCTGCGTGGTGGATTTGCGATCGGTACCTTGGTTTTTTCGGTGGTAGGCGCGATCGCTTTTAGTGAATGGATGGTGCCGCAGGTTTCAAAGCATCTGTCGGCGCGCGATCTATATGGCAAAGCCAAGCTACTCGATCCCAACGCGCCGCTTGGTCAATACCGGTTCAATGCCGCTGGCGCCGCCTATTACACCGGTGGCAAAACGCCGCAGACACTGGCCTCTCTCGACGACGTTTTCAAATTTCTCGGCAAAACCGAACGCGTGTTCATCATGGCTGGCTCAGAAGAGCTGCCCCCGATCGACCAGGCGGCGCGGCAACGCAAAGCCAAGTACGTCGTCGTCGACGACAGCAACTCGCGCTATCTGGTGCTCTCCAATCGGGTCGGCGCCAATGAAACCGATCGAAACCCGCTGCGCCGCTTTATCACCGACACCGCGCCGCATCCGCAGTTTCCTTCGAGCGCCACCTTCAACGACAAGATCCAGCTCATTGGCTACGATCTGCCGGTCGAAACTGGGCGCGGCCAGGATTTCAAAGTTCGCCTCTATTTCAACGTGCTTGCGCCAGTTGGCGGCAACTACAAAGTGTTCATGCATTTTGATGGGCCGAGCGCGCGCATGAACGGCGACCACGTGCCGCTCGACGGCCGCTTCGGCACTCAATACTGGGTGCCCGGCACCTACATCACCGACGAGCACATGGTGTCGCCCGACCGTACGCTCCACCCAGCCGGCGTGTACAAGCTCTACATGGGTTTCTTCTCGGGCCTTGACCGCATGAAATCCAAGAGCGAAAAACAGGACGGCGAAAATCGCGTTCTGCTCGGCACCATTCGATTGAAATAAACATTTAGACACGGTGCTGGTGGAGTTCACCCTCTGAGAAAATCTTTTTCCTTGTCGTCTGCTTCGATCCATCGTCCGGTGTGTACTCGCTGTCGTCGGCCAACCAGGGTGTGTTATTGCGAGCACATTCCTTTTTTGCCGACGCGCATGCGGGTGCTTATTTTGCAGCACCCACGCGAGCGCAAGATGAGCATCGGCACTGCGCGCATGGCACATCTCGCTCTGCCGCAGTCGCTGCTACGAGTTGGCATCGAGTTTGCGGCCGACCCGATCGTGACTGCGACCCTGCATGGTTCGACGCAAAAATATCTACTTTTTCCCGGACCGACCGCGCTCGATTTAAAACAGGTTACCTACCCCCGCGACCTGACGTTGATCGTTCTCGACGGCACGTGGTCGCAAGCGCGGACGCTGCTGCGAGTCAATCCTGCTCTGGCGTCACTGCCGCGGATTGGTTTCACCCCGTCACAACCGAGCGACTACCGCATTCGTCGTCAGCCCGCCGATTTTTGCGTTTCGACCATCGAAGCGCTGGCGGAAACCCTGTCACTACTCGAGCCCGAAGGCGGCGATTTCAAGCGAATCCTCCAGCCATTTCGAGCGATGGTTGATCGCCAAATTTGGTTCAAGACCGAAGTGCGCTCGAGTCGCCACGCCAGGCGCCTGCGCAAACCGCGACCGCCCGAGCGTCCGTCGCTGTCGACCAGGATCTGCGCCGAGTGGCCGCGACTGGTGTGTATTCAGGGCGAAGCCAACAATTGGCCGATCGGCGATCCCGAGCGGCAGGAGCCGGCGACGGCGCATTTTGTTGCTTGTCGACCGTCGACAGGTGAGATCTACGAGTCGATCATCGCGCCGCGTCGCGCGCTGGCGCCGTCGACCGCAGCCCACGTCGATCTTGCGCCGTCACGTCTTTACGCTGGCTGCACCGTCGAGAGTTGGCAAAGCTCTTGGCAGAAGTTTGTTCGGCCCGACGACGTGCTGGTGCAGTGGGGCACTTTCCACGCCGATCTCGCTGCTTCAGAGGGGTTGCAGCTTTCACCCCGGCGCATCGAACTCAAGCGCGAAATTGCGCAGCTGCATGGCAGACGCTGTGGCACCGTCGAAGAGTGCGCGACGCGTTTTGGCGCCGCGCCGTCGACGTTGCCCCTCGACGGCCGCGCCGGACTACGGCTGTCGGCGCTGGTGAGTCTGGTGTGCAAGCTGGGACCTACCGTTCCTCTCGCTTGATCAGGCCAACAACCGATTCGCCGACGAAATTCCGTCCACTATTTTTTCTCCGGCGGAACTCCCCAAATTGCGGCGAGATCGATGGCGATTGCATCGAACGGCGGGATGCGCGCGACATCGCTGCCAGCGTGTACGGCGGAAATGGTCCAGGTGCCATCGCGCAGGAGCAGCGCTTCGAGCGTACGCGCTTCGGGATCGAGCAGCCACGCTGCCGGTATGCCGGCACGCGCGTAAAGTGGCAACTTGTCGCGTCGATCAATGCGCGCCGTCGATGGTGAAAGAATCTCGCATACCCAGTCGGGCGCAACTTCGAACCAGGCGGTTTTGGGTAATTCCGCCATGCGATTTTTCCGCCACCCAGCCAGGTCTGGAACCACCACATCGGCACCAAAATGGATCTCGGGCTCATCGAGAATCCACCAGCCGCCTGGTCCGCCATCGCCAAAGTCGAACGGCGCGCCGAGCTTCACACCCAGGCGAGAGCTGGCACTGGTGTGCGGGGGACCTGGACGCGGCGACACCACCAACTCGCCAGCGATGATCTCACCAACAACCTTCTCCGGTAAAGCGAGTAGATCTTCGTAAGTCGCCCGCTTTCGAGCAGGATTGGCCATCAGTGGAAATTATAGCGCGGGAGAGCAGGGACGGTCTTCACTTTTTCACTTTTCACGCAACCCTCGCGTCGGTTCGGAAATGCGTCAACGCGAGCTCCACCGGCCTTCTAGTCTAGCGACCGGGCGAGTAGTGCTGCCAGGCCGGCTCATCCGGTGGAGCGTGGAGGGCGGTGCCATGCAAAATGTCGGAGATGATTTCGGCGGTATCGACAACCGTCATGCCCGAACGATTGAAGTAAAGATTGCCATCGGCGAAAACGACTTTGCCGCGCTTGACTGCCTGCAGATCGAACCAACCTGGATATTTTTCCATGACCGAAATTTCATTGAGCGCGCGCGGCAAATTATAACCGCAAGGAGCGATGATCAGATACTCAGGGTCGGCGCGCCGCACGTCGGACCAGTCGATCGCTTGCGAATGTTGCCCGGCGTGGCCGAGCACCAACTCTCCGTTTGCAATCTCGACCAGCTCCGGTCCCCAGTTTGCCATCGCAAAAATCGGATCGGTCCACTCGAGCATGACCAGGGTGGGTCGAGGTTTGCTTGCGACTGCGCCACGAATTTCCTCGAAGCGCTGCTGCATGGTTTGCACCAATTGGCGACCGGCGCTGGCCCGATCGATCGCTTGCGCGATGTTGGTCACGCCTTCATAAATGCCCGCGAGTGTGCCGGCCTGCAGCGCCAGTACCTGCGATTTACCGAGGTGACAGTGGGCATCTTCGACGTTTTGAGGGGTGACGGCACATACTTCGCAATGCGCCTGTGCGATCAATAGATCGGGCTTCAATTGGGTAATCATCGGCGCGTCGATGTGATAGAGAGGCTCTTTGGCCTTGAGGCGCCGGCGAACTTCGGCGTCGATCGCGCCGCTCGACGCGTGCACATCGAATGCGGGACTTGAGCAGCAGGGCAGGCGAGCGACCCAAGATGGATTGTCACATTCGTGCGAGCGACCGATCAGCCAATCGCCAGCGCCGAGCGCGCAAACGATTTCGGTGCCACTGGCGAGAAGGGAAACCACACGCATGGCGGAAATCATACCACCGGCGGTACGGCCGACTCGAGACCGTGGTTGGCCTCGAGCTCATCCGCTTCGCCGAGTAGGTCGGCGTAGTAGCGGCCGTCGCGAATGACGGTCTGTCCAACTTTGACAGAGACCGGATGGCGAAAAATTGGCCCAGCATAGACATAGGAATGAAATTCGCCGAATTCGCCGCAAGGATCGATTCCGTCGGGCAAATCGTCAAGCAGGCTGCGATCGAAGGCGCGGCCGACAAACCCAGGGCCAACTTTTCCCTCGACACAGGAAAGGTAGGCCTTGAAACCAAGCGTGATGATCTCTTCGGCGAGTTTTGCAGTGTCGCGTTTCCACAGTGGGAACACGCCGTTCATTTCCATTTTCGCCAAATTCTTTTCACGCCACGCGCGCAAGTCCTCGAGGAATAGATCACCAAAGCCGACCGTCTTAACGTCGCGGGCGTAATAGGAGGCGAGTACTCTTCCCATGATCTCTTCGTAGACGGCGTCGGTACAAGGGTGTGAATTGTTCGATGGCAGATAGACCTTCTCGAGCGGGATTCCAATCGCTGCTGCTTGCGCTTCGAGAAGCGTTTCACGTACGCCATGATGGCTGACGCGTTTGTACTCTTCCGAAACGCTGGTGAGCAGCGCCACGACTTCAAATTCGCCCGCGCGCAAAATCTCATACAGCGCCATCGCGCTGTCTTTGCCGCCGCTCCAAGACATGACAAGTGGGGTTTTCATTCGTTCGACACTAAGCGCGACTATATCGATTCTGATAGCAATTTGCACACCGAGTTGACAATCCACTTCTGTCCAAGTAGGGTCCGCCTGCTTTTGAAAACAAAATAGGTCTGCAGGAAAAGGGAAGTCGGTGAAAAACCGGCGCGGTCCCGCCACTGTAAGTGGAGAGTTTGACTCCAGAAGATGACCACTGACCCGACGGGTTGGGAAGGTCGGATTCGACGCTCGGTGCCCCACACCGAACATCCACGAGCCAGGAAACCTACCTGCATGCCACCAGGAACCTTCCCGAGGCAGGAAGAGTGTCGCGTTTGAGCGCGGTCGCCCTTTTTTGTTCTTCGGAAAAAGGGGCGTCATGCTGCTGGAGCTGGTGAGCGCGGAGATCGCTCACCGATTGATTCGACGAACGTTATTTGCCGCGATGGTGGTCGCGGCGCGTTCGGCCTCTGCCCAGCCCAAGCCAAAGTATGAGTCGGTGGTGGTGGGCAACCGGCCCGATGCGCCGCTGCAGGACAGCGCCGCCGACGCTTCAGTGATCACGCGTGATCGCACGCCACGCAGCG
>JAHFDU010000270.1 GCA_023248835.1 Myxococcales bacterium
CTTGTGCTTCGACAAGCTCAGCATAATCGGGGGGACTTATGGCCGCTCATCCTGAGCCTGTCGAAGGACGCTGCGTTCCGCTCAGGGTGCACGGACTGGGTGGCGTGAACGCTTACGACGAGTATTCGGCAACCTCCAATAATCATGTTAACTTTATAGACTCGCATGTTGCGACTGCAGGACATTTTACACAAAGTCTCCGACTACAATCCGAGCGCTGACGTTGCGATTATCCAGCGCGCTTATGATTTTGCCGCCAAGGCGCACGATGGCCAGCTGCGTCGTTCGGGCGACCCATTCGTGGTTCATCCGCTCGGTGTGGCATCGACCATCGCCGATCTCAAACTCGATGTGCCGTCGGTGTGCGCTGGATTGCTCCACGATTGCGTCGAAGACACTTCGGCGACCACCGAAGAATTGTCCAAAGTGTTCGGCAGCGAGGTGGCGTTTCTCGTCGACGGTGTCACCAAACTTGGCAAGATCGCTTGGAACACTCGGGAGGAGCGCCAAGCCGAGAATTTTCGCAAGATGCTGCTCGCGATGGCGCGCGACATTCGCGTTATTCTGATCAAGCTTGCCGATCGCGTCGACAACATGCGCACGCTCGATTCGATGCCGGCGGAAAAGCAGGAGCGGATTGCGCAAGAGACGATGGACATTTACGCGCCACTGGCCAATCGACTCGGTATTCAATGGGTCAAAATCGAGCTCGAAGATTTGTCGTTCAAATATCTTTTTCGCAAAGACTACGACGATCTGATTGGCAAGGTTTCGAAGTATCACAAGGAGCGACAGAAATACATCGACGATGTCACCAAGACTTTGAAGACCGAGCTGCACCAAGCCAACATCGAGTGCGAAGTCAAAGGCCGGCCCAAACACTTGTGGTCGATTCACCAAAAAATGAAACGCACCGGGCGCGAGCTTGAGCAGCTGTTCGACATCGTCGCGTTTCGCGTGCTGGTCGACTCGGTGCGCGCCTGTTACGAGACGCTTGGCGTGGTGCACTCGAAATGGACGCCGATTCCCGGTCGCTTCAAAGATTTCATCGCGCTGCCCAAACCCAACATGTATCAGTCGCTGCACACTTCCGTCATCGGCCCGCGCGGCGAGCGCATGGAAGTGCAGATTCGGACGCCTGAGATGCATCGCGTCGCCGAAGAGGGCATTGCGGCGCACTGGCGCTACAAAGAGGGACGCTCGTTCGATCCGCGTGAAGAAAAAGATCAAAAGCGATTCGCTTGGCTGCGCCAGCTAATGGAGTGGCAGCGCGACTTAAAAGATCCAACCGAGTTTATCGAAACTGTAAAGATCGATCTGTTCGCTGACGAGGTCTATGTTTTTACGCCGAAGGGCGACGTCAAGGCGCTGCCGCAAGGCGCCAATCCGATCGATCTGGCTTACTTGGTCCACACCGAGGTCGGACATCACTGCTCGGGCGCTCGGGTCAACGGTCTCATCGTTCCTTTGCGCTACACCCTGCGCAACGGCGACACCGTCGAGATCATCACTTCGCCCAATCAGAAACCCAACAAGGATTGGCTCAAATACGTTGCGACCTCGTCGGCCAAAGCGAAAATTCGCAACTACCTGCGCGCCGAGACGCGCGAGCGATCGAAGACGCTTGGCCGCGAACTGCTCGAGCGCGAGTTCAAACGCTACGGCATCGGTTTTGCCAAAGTGCTGAAGGGCGGCGATCTGGATCGCGCCGCGGAAACGCTACATCTGTCGTCGGGCGACGATCTACTGATTGCAGTGGGTTACGGAAAAATTTTGCCGGCCGACGTGATCGAAGCCGTGGTCCCCGAAGACAAACGCCAGCTTTTGCCCGAGCCGGCGCCAACCGCAAATCCGATCACCCAGCTGATTCGCAAAGTCACTCGTCGTCAAACCGCGGGCATCAAAGTCGCAGGTGAAGACGACGTGCTGGTGCGCTTTGCCAAGTGCTGCTCGCCGCTGCCAGGCGATCCGATCGTTGGGTTTATCACTCGCGGGCGCGGCGTCAGCGTGCACACGCTCGGCTGCCAAAAAGGGGTCGATCAGGATCCCGACCGACGCGTCGACGTCGAGTGGGATGGCAAGCTCAAATCACCGCGGCCAGTTTCGATTGAGGTGGTGTGCGCCGATAAACCGGGTCTGCTGGCGAGCATTTCGCAATCGTTCAACGATCTCGGTGTCAATATTTCGCAGGCCAACTGTCGCTCGATGGATGGAGTAAAAGCGGTCAATACTTTTCAGTTTGCCGTGAGCGATCTCGAGCATCTCAAAAGCATCATGCGGACGCTGCAGAAAATAAACGGCGTCTACTCAGTGGCCAGAATCTAGGCCAGCTCAGTCGTCACTGTCGGTGGTGCTTCAGCGTAGGCAACGCTGGACCTCGTAAACGGATCGTCGCCGTCGCCGACAAGGTCAACGACAACGCTAACGCCAACGCGGATCGATCACGTCAAGGTGATTTCGATCGAAGCTGCTGCACTTTCGGTGGGCGCTTGCGCGCGCGGTCGACGCAAGAAGCAGTGCAGCGACGCCGAGTAGATTTTGCAATCCGTCGGCGGCGAGGAACCCGCGTGCCGCGACCGGGTCGCCGAAGTGTTTGCCCCACAACGCCGCGCCACTACCGTCGAGCGAAGTGACATAGCCGATCGCGACGTTGCCGGCGGCGATGTACAGCGAATAGCGCAATCCTGCCGAGGCGGCGTGGTTGCCAATCACTTCGAGCACGAAGGCGGTGAAAGCGCACGGTGTTAAGTGAACGACATTGACCTTAGCAGTTCTTAGTTTCCTCGGAAACGATTGGCAACCCTCTTTTTCCTAGCCGCGCGGCAAAGCGACCTTTTCCGTCGCGAATGCCGTCGGGACCGTGGACTTTGTGGACGCCGCAGGAGGGGCTGCGCTCTTTGAGTAACGCGCGCTTTGCGCCGCCAAGGTCTGCAAAAAGATCGGCGAGTCGCACCCCGGCTTCGAGTTCTGTAGTGACATCGCGGCCGCGAGCGTCGATCGCCGATTTTCCGTCGGTGGACAGGGTAATGGTCAAACGCGGTACGCCGAAGCGGGCCAACACTTCGGGACAGAGCGGCAGTACCTCGACGTCGCCGAGCTCGGCGAGTGCGGTCTCGTTCTTGCGGTGGCCGCCGTCGTGGCGACAAGCAATTCCGACGAGACAGGCGGAAACCACGACCACCTCTTTGCCAGCGCCCTTGATGCGCGCAAGTTCGGCGCGCGCCGCTTCGCTCTCGCCGTGCAAGAGCTGGTAACGCTGAAGTAGGTCAGCCATTGCGTACGCGTACTTGTCTGCCTTCGAGCTCGATGCGCCCTTCGGCGAAAAGCTGCAGCGCGCGTGGGAAGAGGCGATGCTCTTCGACCAGAATGCGGGCGGTGAGTGCGGCTTCGTCGTCGCCGTCGAGGACTGGGACTGCGGCTTGCGCAATGATCGCACCGGAATCACAGCCAACGTCGACAAAATGGACGGTGCAGCCAGAAACTTTGACCCCGTGCTCGAGCGCCTGTCGCTGCGCATGCAAGCCGGGGAACGCCGGCAGCAGCGACGGGTGGATGTTGATCACACGGCTGGGAAATGCTTCGAGCAGCCGCGAAGAGACGATCCGCATGAAACCGGCAAGCGCGACAAAATCGATGTTGGCCGAGCGCAACGCCTGCCCGAGCGCGTCGTCATAAGCTTCACGGGTTGCAAAACTGCGGTGCGGCAATACCAACGTCTCGACGTTGGCTGCACGTGCCCGTTCCAGCGCATGCACGCCGTCGACGTTCGAAATCACCAGGCGCACGTGAGCAGACAATTGCTGTTTTGCCTCAGCGTCGAGAATGGCTTGCAGATTGGAACCGTTTCCCGACACCAGGACAGCGAGATTTTTCATACGAACTCGACTGCGGGCTCGCCGGTCTGCGCCGTGATCTCACCGACGACAAAACAGGGCTCACCGAGCGCGCCGGTCACGGTATCGACGCTCGATTTGTCGGTCACCAGCAGCATGCCAAGCCCAAGGTTGAAGGTGCGCCGCATCTCTGGTCGCTCGACCCCAGTTTTTGCGATGCGCGCAAAAATCTCGGGCTCGGGCCAACTTCTTTCATCCAGACGCATACCCAGCCCCGGCGGCAAAATGCGAGGAGGATTTTCAACCAAGCCGCCACCGGTGATGTGTGCCGCGCCTTTGATGCGATCGGTAGCAATCGCCGCTCGCAGCGCGCGCACATAGATTCGGGTCGGTCGCAAGAGTTCGTCGGCAATTTCGTTGAGCGAAAGTTTGGCGCGCTCGAGCAGCGCGAGTCGTGCCAGCGAATAACCGTTGGAATGCAGCCCGCTCGACGGCAATCCCAGCACGATATCGCCCGGGACGATCGATTTCCCGTCGAGGATTTTCGATTTCTCGACGATGCCGACTGCGAATCCTGCCAGATCGTATTCGCCGTCAGCGTAGAAACCGGGAAGTTCGGCGGTTTCGCCGCCGATGAGCGCGCAGCCCGCCTCTTTGCAGCCGGTGGCGATGCCCGCGATCACCGCTTCTGCCGTCGACACCTCGAGTTTTCCACTGGCGAAATAGTCGAGAAAGTAGAGCGGCTCGGCGCCCGAGACGACGATGTCATTGACGCACATCGCCACCAGATCGATGCCGACGGTGTCGTGCCGTCCGGTGGCGAAAGCAATTTTCAGTTTGGTGCCGACGCCGTCGGTGCCGGAGACCAAGACCGGTTCGCGGTATCCGGCGGGCAGCGCGAACAGGCCGCCAAAACCGCCGAGATCGCCGAGCACGCCGGGACGAAACGTGCGCCTGACGTGGGGCTTGATGCGCTCGACCAAGGTGTCGCCGGCTTCAATATCTACCCCGGCGTCACGATAGGTAATACTCATGGTAGGGGTTGATTTCCGCTCGCCCTGAGCCTGTCGAAGGGCAAACGCAGATTGTTGTCGCCCTTCGACTTCGCTGCGCTTCGCTCAGGGTGAGCGGACATAGATCGCGCCCGGCTCATTTACCCCTGCTGCGCGCCGCGCCCGCAGTCTTCAAACGCCCACATCAGCTCTTGGTCGACGGCAACTAGATAGACCGTCGAGGGCGCGGGTGCTTTGTGCGCCTTGAGCTCGTCGACCATGGCGCGGGCGGCTTCGTCAAACGGCACGCCGCCCTGGCCGGTGCCGAGACCAGGAATCGCGATCGTCGCCAAATTGTGGCGCGCCGCCGCGAGCAGCGCCGCTCGGACCGCCTTGCGCACGTTTTCGACGCCTACCTTCATGCCCGGCTCTTCCATGGTGGGAGCGTGAATGACCGATTTGCAATAGAGATTACCGGCACTGGTGACGATCGCTGCACCCACCGCAATCGGCGCGCAGGCTTGGGCTTCGACTTCAATGGTGGGGCCGCCCTCGTCGGCAATCGCGCCGGCGACCCCACCGCGCATGAGGCAGCGCGAATTGGCGGGATTGACGATCGCATCCACCGTCAATTGGGTCAGATCGGCCCTGATTACGTGCACAACCATGCGCGGTATATTCATGATCTCGGCCGTCGCCGTCAACAAAATAGTCCCATTCCCGCAAGTTTGTCGTCAACGGGGCTGGATAGTGAGCCAGGGGCGCTCGGAAGTCCGAGCGCCGCCGACAGCTCACAGCCTACAGCCGACAGTTTCGGATTCATTCATGAAATCACCTGCTCTAGTCCTCCTTTCAAGAGCGAATTTACGCGAGCGTC
>JAHFDU010000271.1 GCA_023248835.1 Myxococcales bacterium
CGACTTGTATCGGCGACGAGGTGAGTCTCGACGCCCTGCATGCCGAGCTCGCGGCCGATAAATTGCGCCGCCTGATCTTCACCGGTCATTGATAGGAAGACGCAGTCGGCTCCGAGCGCGCGAATGTGCGAAGCCACGATCGCTGCGCCACCGACATACTGATGCTGGCCAAGTTCGCGCAGCGCAATCACCGGAGCCTCGGCGCTCATGCCGAGCGCGTCACAGGCAACATATTGATCGACGATGGTGTCGCCGACCACTAGCAGTCGTTTTTTTTTCGGCATCTCGGCGGCGATGTCAGAAAGTTCGATGCCCTGACGAGCGCAAGCGGCACGAAAATCTCTGAGCCGATCGTTTTCGCGACTGGCGGTGTTGGCCTCTTCAAATAGATCGCCGTCACTGTAGCGCACGGTGCCAGAGTGAAATACCACTTCGCCACTATGCTCACGAACCCGCGCGGTAAGTGCCGCCACTTCGGGAGCAAGATCGTCTTCAAATTCTTTGCCAAGCACCAGTACTGCCGGCCGCAATACATCGACAACATCGTTGATGTCGAGTTCGGAAAGAACCACCACCTGATCGACGTCGACGTGGCTGGCAAGTCCCGCTGCTCTTTCCTCTTCAGAAAAATAGCGGCGTTGTGGTTGCAGGTTCGACAGGTATTCGTCGGAAAGCAGACAGGCCACCAAGCGAGTGCCGAGCGAACGGGCGTGCTCTAAGAAGCGGCGATGGCCGGGATGGATGACATTGAAATGGCCGCGACACAGCACCACACGTTCGCGCTTGCCGCTGGCGAGCCTTGCTGCCAGATGTGCGAGCCCGCGCGCGTCGCGCACAATATTGGTGTAGTTCAAGACGCCACTCGCAGGCCGGCTTTGTGCTCTACCGCCAAGCGCCGCGTCACCACGTGACCGACCAGCTGCATGCAGTCTTCGGAAATCTGCATGTCGTCGATGGGAATGTGCACCACCACATCGGCCATGGTGCGGGCGCGGCCGCCGGAAAAGCCGACCACCGCTGCAGTCGACAGGCCACGCTGGTGCGCCGCTTCGAGCGCCGCCAAGATGTTGGGCGAATTGCCGCTACCGGAAAGCGCGAGCAGCAAATCACCGGGCAGGCCCAGCACTGCCACTTGGTAGGAAAAAATTTGATCGTAGCCGACATCATTGCCAAGGCAAGTGATGACGGCTGGATTCGACGACAGAGCGATCGCGCGTACACCGTCGCCACGTCCCGGCGATACCCCGTACATCAAGTCGTTGACGAAGTGTTCGGCATTGGCAGCGCTGCCACCGTTGCCGCAGAGTAGGACTTGATGTCCCGACGTCCAGGTACGCATGATGGCGTCGGCCAGTCGGCGAATCGATGCTGCGTCGATCCGGGAAATCACTGCGGCAGCACGCGCTAGATAGTCATCTACGAGGTCCACGCCGTTACCCCCCAAGGTGCTAGCACACTCATCATACCAGGCTCTTCGACTCACTTACAAGACGGAGTTAATGTGGGGAAATGTAAGCTTTAGCGAAAAAAAGCAGCGGCATCGCTGAGAATTCGGCGAGCAAAATTGCGGTAGTCAAAAAACGCGGAAAACCGATCAGGGAAGGTCGGCCTCTCAGCGCGCAAACAATTTTCCAATTCGGCTTGAGTGTGAAAATAGAGTGCGGTCTCTGGCCAAAACGGCGGATCGGCATCGTGGCGACAGTCGTAGATGATGGGAATGCAGCCGCACGCGCCAACCTCGGCGAGTCGCTGGCTGTTGATCGAAAAAGCGTGTGGTACCAGCGCGTACTTGGCCGAGCGATAGATCTCGACCACCGCATCGCCGTGCGAAATTTCGCCGCGACAAAAAGGTGCGACGACAGGATCGAGCTCCCAGGCGCGACCATAAATCTCCACCGGAATCTTCGCCGATTGAGCCGCTTGGCACAGCCACCTAACGGACAGGTCGCGCACCACAAAATAAAGAAGCTCGTCCACCGATCGGAATGTCGAAAGGCCAAATTTTTCTCCAAGCGCGGCGACTTCAGCGAGCGAAAGCGACTCGCCGGCGCCAAGTCGCGCCCTCAGCACAAGCACCAGCTCCGCTTCCGGTGTTCTAAGCCGTGTATTCTCGGAGATCTCTTGGCCGAGAAGCGGGCTGCCGGTCCCGACAAACACCACCTTTGTCTGACGATGCACCGCTGGCCTCGACGAAAACCGAGCCGTGTCGATGCAGAACGGTTGCACGGCGATACGATCTCGTGTCAGGCCTGTGGCCATCAACGCCGGCGAGAAATAGTCCACCACCGTGTAGACCAGATCATTGGGGCGCCAGGGAAGAGTTGATGGATAGCCGAGCTGGATCGGGGTGTCTTGCCACCACACCACGTTGACCACGTCGGGCGGCAGACATTTGTTGTTGGGATGATTGATGTTGATCATGAGATGCGGGTCAAACGACTCAGCCGCGAGCATGAGGTGGTGGGAATCGAGCGATTCCATTTCGTTTGATTCCGTCACCAACTCGACCTCGAGGCCGAGCTCCGCGAACGCATCGAGAAGCGCGCGCGCCGACCACTGCATGACGGTGGTGGTCCGGCCTGTCCACGCCATCACGCGCAACGGCTCGTCTTGAGCACGCGGCCGTGCCTGGCGATGAAGGTAACGAGACAGGACTTCGAAAACCAGCTCGCGCCGGCGGCCACGCACCGCTTCGATCAGCGCGTTCACTTGCTGCCCGAGAGCAGCGCGCTCGTCGCTGGGCAAAGCGTCGGGGAACATCAGATCCGTCGGCAGCCGCAGGCGGGTGCGCGCCAAAAAATCGACGATTTGCGCGGCGTCGCGCGGCAGCACGATGAGATTCTCCGGCACTTCGGGCAGGCCGCTCGAGTCGCCGACCAAATAGCAAACTTGTAAGCCGGTCACCGCCATCGTCAGCGGTACGCGTTGTCGCAACTTGGCAAACGCGTACGCCTGTGGCGGATCAAAAAACAGACAGTCGTCAGCCATGGTTCACGGCCCACAGCGGCGCGGAATCGTCAAGAAAGCGACGGGCGAGCCGGCGTAATAGCAAACTTGCAAGCCAGTGGCGGCCTCGGTGATGAGCACTCGATTCCGCTGACGACCAATGTCGAGCGCCAGCGCGGCATCAAAGACGACGCAATCCTCACTCTGCACGCTATCGTGCCTGCTTGTGCAATGGGGCCGTGATCAGATACGGCGGCGCGAGCAGGTAGTCGACCGCGCCCCTGAGAAATGTCGCTGCGACATCTTCAGCGCTGCCAAGGATTGGCTCCTCGTGGAGATTAAACGAAGTGTTGAGAAGACACAGCGCGCCGTACTGCTGGTGGGCGCGCGTGATCAGGGCATGCAAGACCGGGTTGCCTTCACGAGTCACGACTTGCGGCCGTGCAGTACCGTCAACGTGCACGACCGCAGGAGCGTTTTTGGCGAACTCCGGTGTTACGTTGTAGGTCATCGTCATGTGCTGCGCGGAAAAATGGTCGGCCCGATAGCCGGCAAAACAGCGCGAGGCCAGCTCGGCCGTGGTCACCGGTGCAAACGGCATGAACTCGGAGCGGTGCAGCCGCTCGTTGATCGAATCGCAGAACGCAACATCGTCACAAAAACCTACAATGCTGCGATTGCCGAGCGCGCGTGGACCAAATTCGCAGCGCCCCTGCACCAGTCCAACGCTTTTGTACTGACGCATCCGATCTGTCGCTGCAGCGACCAGATCTGCCGGACGTGAAATCTCGCAACCGTGCGGACCAAGAAGCGTCGCCAATGCTTCGGCGTCGAGGTCGGGACCCAGATAGAGTGTCTCGAGCGGGCTCGACAAAACACCTTTTTCGCGCAACAAATAGTCGTAGACGCTGCCAGCGCAGATCCCACCGTCTCCCATGTTCGGGTAGACAAAAACCCCATCCACTCCCGCGAGCTCACGAATGCGTTGATTGAGTTTCACATTCGAAAACACACCGCCAGCCAAACAAATCTGCCGCAAACCGGTCGCTCGAAGATGGTGGGCGATCACTTGGCATACACAACGTTCGAGATGCGCTTGCGCTGCGGCGGCTAGATCTTCGCGCGAAAAACCTCCCGCTTCTTGCAAAAGAACGTCAGAGTAGTTGGTGAAGAAGGGAACGTAATAGTCGCCAGGAAAACTCTTGAAGCGGCCGTTTTCGACGGTGATCATTTTTTCCATCAGCGCCATCGCCCGCTTGGGATCGCCGTGACCGGCAAGGCCAGTGATCTTGCCCTCGTGGCGGTTGGGCACAAAGCCGCACAGCTGAGTGATGCGACCGTAGAAATAACCAATGCTCTCCCAACTAAACCCGCAGGTGCGCTCCTCCACACCTTTGGGAGTGACAGCGGAAACAGTAAATGACTTGCAGTCGCCGCGACCGTCGCAAGTCACTACCAACGCCTCGCGAAAAGGCGAGCTCATATACGCCGCAGCACGATGAGCCTCATGGTGGTGGCAGCGATACTGTGGCCTCGTACCAAGACGATGGATGGTGTCTCTGTCAAAGCTGGCAAGCTGTGCGGAGTCTACTTCGCGTTCCTTGTCAAGCCGGTTGCGGATGACCGCGATTGTCTTGGGATCGGAACCATATTCGACAACGCGCTCTTCCAGCGCAGCGGAAAAGTCACCGCTCGGCATTCCATTGGTAAACCCGTAGCAAACCAAGTCGACGTCATTCGGTGTAAGTTTGGCCTGGTTGAGCACCCAGGTGAGCGAACGATGGGGATAGCCACCGTCGAGCTTGGTACGTGACAGGCGCTCTTCGTTGACCGCCAGCACCAGTCGGCCGTCTTGGAACAGCGCGACACCGCTATCGGCTGCGTTGCCAATGCCCAAAATGTTCATGAATGCTCCGTCCAAGTCTCGATCGCACGGATCAACTGTTCGATGCGTCTTTGGCCGAGAGTGTCTCTGTCTACGTCTAGATCGCAGTGAGCCGGCGCGGCAGCAAACCGATCCCACAGTGGCGCCTGCCTGACAAAACGGTAGAGTCCGATGAGATGCAGGGCACGTTGTTCGGGCGAAAGCGCGTTCAGGAATCGCCCCAATTTTTCCCACAGCTTTGGAGATATCGACGCCGGTCCCAATTCATTTTGGTCCATCGGCAACACTTGGTCGAGCGTTGCGCTTTGTCGACCGGATGTTGACAGCGCCACTCGGAAACGAAAATTCTCGTCGCATGCGCCGAAATGAGCGGCGTGATCGGGACAAAAAAACTCGGCTTCATGCGCCGCTGTAGCGAAATCACCCGGCGCGTAACAATTCCAAGTTGGCACCAGCAGATCGTCGATCATGTCTGAAGCGAATCGCTGCATCGGTTCGGCAGCAAATATTGCTCTCATCGCGGCTTCGAACAACTCCGGCCGGAGCCCGTTCGCCAGCGGCCGCAACTGCGCCGTCAGCCATCGACTCCAGGTGCCCGAATGATAGAGGCGAAAAAACAGCTTTATCCCTTGCGATCCCGCGCGCGCCCCAAGCCGACTGAACAGTCCATTTCCAGGTGGTAAATGGTGATAGACGCCAAACAAAAAGGCAGCGTCGATCGACTCGGCCGAACCGAGTGTCACGGTCACATCGGCCACTTCCGATACGATATTGGCGATGCCGCGCCGTCGACACTCGCGCTGCATCCAGGCTACTTGTAGATCAGAGATGTCGAGATGA
>JAHFDU010000272.1:0-453 GCA_023248835.1 Myxococcales bacterium
GCTTGTCGGCAGCAATTTTTTTGGCCTGTTCGACGAAGGTGGTGGCGTTTTCGGCATAGCGCAAATCCAGTTTGATCTGAAAGCCGAGCGCGGCGGCTCGATCGGCAAGCTGCGCCGCTGCCTGTTTTCCCGCCGCGGTATCGGGCGCCAAGATCGCCACTGATCGTACGTGCGCCTTGGCCATCTGCTCGGCCAGTGCCGACAGCGCAGCCGAACGCGGCCGGACCATCTTGAACACACCGCGACGCACCGGTTCGTCTGGCGCCAGCGAAAGATAGGGAATGCCGAGCGCCTCGGCGCGCAACGAAGCGGCCTGCGATTCGGCCTTTCCCGGTGGACCAATGATGGCGGCCACGCCCTCCTGTTCGAGCTCTTCTACCAATGCTGCGGCGGTGGCCGCATCGGATCGGGTGTCGCGCGTCGCCAGATCGATTGCGCTTGCGCGCGACTCGG
>JAHFDU010000272.1:463-5635 GCA_023248835.1 Myxococcales bacterium
CCCCTGCAGGCCAAACCGCTGGCGCGCCGATGCCGCCAGCGTCGGTTCTGCCGCGATCCCCTTTTGGCTCAAACAGGCGGCGGCCAAACTGTCCTTGTTGACTTTGTTCCACAGCGCACTTGCCGCTTCTGTCGACAGCCCTGCAACCACGGTTTGGGCGCGCGCCAAAATGTACTCGCGCTCGACCGGACGCGCCGTCTCGTAGAACAGCTCGAGCTCGGCGAGCGCCTCTTCCGACTTGCCAAGAGCGAGCGCATCGTCGGCGAGCAGTGCGTGCAGTTCGGTCGCCTCTTCGCCGCGCGCCATCCGAGCGGAAAAGGGCAACAGCAGATCGAACGAAGTCTGAAACTGACCCCGCTTGTGCAAGAGTCGCCCCAGCAAATAGCGCGCCCGCTCGCTGGCAAGCGGATCGTGAACCGCCGACGCCTCGAGCGAAAACCACTTTTCCGCCGCCGCATCGTCCCCCATCGCCAAGGCCGCCTCGCCGACACGCACGTGGGCAGCGGGCACCAGCGGATCGCTCGGATACTTGGCCAGAAATGCGTCCCAGCTGCGCAGTGCCTCTTGGAATTCGCCCGCCTCGGCCCGCGTTTTGGCCTGCCGAAACTCCTCTTCCGCCTGGTGATTGGCGGTTGTCGGCAGCGTCTCGGCGCGCACATCAAAATGTTTTGGACAGCCGCAAAGGAGGAGCCAAGCCAACGCCATCACGCTCGAACGCATCTGGGCAAAATAGCAGTGTTTTTCACAACCACAACAGGGCAGACTGTCGCCGAGGTGTGAAATGAACGTGGAAGAGATCTTGCGGTCGGCCTGGAGCGCGCTCGAAAGCGGAAATCTTGCGCGCGGGCGCGAACTGGCGGCGAGCTTGCTCGAACAAGAGGCGGTGCCCGAGGCGCATTTTCTGCTCGCCCTGGCTGCGCGACAAGAAAACGATCTGGAGACCGCCGAACGCCAGTGCCAACAGGCGATTTCCCTCGACGAAGAATATCCTGATGCGCTGTTGTTCATGGCGGAGCTTGAGGCAGACAGCGGCGAATTTGAAACCGCTCTGTCCTGGGCCGAACGCGCGCTCAACGCGGCCGATGAAGAGGACGAATACCTCAATGCGCTCTTGTTCAAGGCGGAACTTGAGTCTTTGAGCGAACAAGTGGACGAGGCGGCGACCACGCTCAAAGATTTTCCGTCGGTCGATCTCGAGGAACCCGACTACCACCTGCGCGCAGCGTCGCTGTTTTTGGCGATCGGCGATGTCACGGCCGCCAAGGCGCAATTCGAGGCCGCACTGCGCCAGGGCGCCACCGCAGAGGCGCATCATGGCCTTGGGCTGTGCGCCGAACAGGTCGAGGATGCTGCCACCCAAGTGAGTCACTTTTTGCAAACCCGCGCACTCGATCTGGCCGAACCAGCAGATCACCGTCTCACGGCCGCAGAAATCTAAACCTTGGTCGAGCAGGCAATCGCCAAATTGCCGCCGCGCTGTAAATCACTGCTCGAAAATGTACCGATCGTGGTGGAGGACTATCCATCCGAACCACTGGTGCGCGACGGCGTCGACCCGCGCGTTCTCGGACTGTTCGTTGGCCAGCCGTTCCCTGCCCAGTCGACGCTCGGTCCGCCGCCCAGTCTGACCCAGATCCTGCTGTTTCAGCGCAACATCGAACGCGAAGCGGCCACGCCCGAAGCCGCCGAAGAGGAAATTCTCATCACCCTGCTACACGAAATCGGCCATTTCTTCGGCATGGACGAAGAAGATCTGGAGGAGCTCGGGCTCGATTAGGGCGCAGGAGCGCAGAGTGTCACCACTGCCGTTCCTGGTCAGCGGCAAAAGCGAGTGGGGCGTGGCGGCCTTCGTGCAGCCCGCTTCGTCGGCCGCTTCACCGGCACCGAGCCACTTCAAGCTCAAGAAGCCTTGGTACAAATTTTGGTAGCTTGAAACGACACGGCGATCGCTCGGATCCCGCAGCGGTGGAAGGTCGGATTACGTGGTTACAGGCAGCGGAGATTCTACGGATGACGCCACGTCCCCTGCACTCGACGGCATCTCGATTGAGTGGATCTTCCGACGAAAACTGCTGCCAATAGGGCAGTATGATTTCACGTTCGCCGTCGACGCTGCGCACGCGCGGCCGCTTCACTCGAACACGTCGACCGCCGAGGACGACTTCGCCTGGGGCGTAGCCGTAGCGGGTCGCAGTTCTTTCCCCGTCGTGCTCATAGCGAGTTCCGCACGCGGCGGTTCGCTCCTCCTCGAGCAGCGCCTCGAGCGCGTGCATGCCGGTCTCGACGACGAACTCGCGAAGCCCTCGCCGCAGCGTGAACATCAGCATCGGCAGCGGCAAAATTTGTTGACCGAAATTTTCTGCTTGGCGTTCTCTTTTTATCCTGGCAGCTTTCCCCATGGCGGTTTCTCCTTTTTCCAAGCTTCGAGAATGGTCTCGAAGTCGGTGAGGCCGCCACTTCAATTTCAACATTCCGAGGGACAACGCCCCTGAGGGGCCGTTGGGCACAACTATGCCTTGACAACGAGTAACGAGGCGGATAGGCGGTTCAACCCACATTTTTCCATCGCGTTCGAGTAGACTGCGTGGGCGCATGGTGGCAAGTCCGATATCGGTTAACTTATGTGCCTTCTCTTTGTTGAATTCGTCGAGTTCGCCGTCGAGAACCGCGTCGACGTTGCCAATTTTTACTTCGGTGCGGTGATCGTTGACCAATCGATAAGGCGCAAGTACATAGGATCGAATTTGCGAGCTCCATTCGATCGACTTTTTCTGCGCATGAACATCGCCCATCTTGGCGGCTTTTTCCTGCTCCTCTTTTTCGTAGAGTCTGGCGCGGAGCATCTTCATCGCGCTCGAGCGGTTCTTGTGCTGGCTGCGTTCGGTTTGGCAGCCCACCACGATCCCCGACGGCTTGTGAATGATGCGCACCGCCGACTCGGTCTTGTTGACGTGCTGCCCGCCCGCGCCGCCCGATCGAAACGTTTGAATTTCGAGATCTTCATCGCGAATCTCTATTTTGATCGCCTCGTCGAGATCAGGATAGACAAACACCGCCGCAAAGGAAGTGTGGCGCCGGGCGTTGGAATCGAACGGCGAAATTCGCACCAGCCGATGAACCCCGTTTTCCGAGCGCAAGTAGCCAAACGCCCATTCGCCCTCGACGGTAAACGTCGCACTCTTAATGCCCGCCTCTTCCCCTGGCTGCTGGTCGAGAATTTCGGTGCGATAGCCCTTGCGTTCACACCAGCGCAGGTACATGCGCATCAATATCTCAGCCCAATCCTGCGCGTCGACGCCGCCTGCGCCGGAATTGATCGAAACCAGCGCCGGGGCGTTGTCATTGGGCCCCGACAACATGCGCGCAAATTCCATCTGCCCGACGGCGCGCTCGACGACCAAAGTAGTCTCGTCTGCTTCCTTCGCAGAACTCTCGTCGCTGGCCTCTTCGGCGAGCTCGAGCAACACCTGGGCATCATCGAGCGCCTGACGCTGCTTGCGCCACGATTCTGCCAACGCTCGTTTTTGCGCTTGCTCCTTTAAGAGCGCCTGGGCTTTTTGTTGGTCGTTCCAAAACTCGGGCGTCCCAGCGATCGCATCGATTTCGTCGACGCGCTTGCCCGCACCGTCGACGTCAAAGATGTCCCCGGAGGAGATCGAGTTTTCCCCCGAGGGTGGCGATGCGTTCCTTGGTCAATCGAATATCCATGGCGGAGAAATACCAGACTAGCAGCTCAATCGAAAGAGAATTAGAAAACAAGCATTTGCGAAAAGGTTAGAGGCGTGTGATCACAAGATATGGATCCACTCCATCTCGCACATTTGATTTTTATCTGCCTGTGGTCGGGCGTTGCGCTCGCTGAATTTGTGATTGAACTGTCGGCCAAGAGTGACGAAGAAATTCGTTATGCTGCCATCTATCACCGCCGTATCGATCTCATCATCGAGATTCCGTTACTGATTTGCATTCTGGCTACGGGCGCACTGCTGGTCTGTAGCGCCTGGCCGCTCACCCCGCTCCACTATGTCAAGATCGGCGCCGCGCTTTTGGCCATGGGTGCGAATTTTGTCTGCATTCCGCTGGTGTTCTTGCGCCACCGCGCGCTTGACGACGCCACCCGCTGCCGCGCGTTGCACGGTCACATTCTCAAAACTGGAATCGGCATTCCGTTCTTCGCCGTCGCAGCGTATCTCGGCTTTGCCTATTTCACCCGTTAGCCGCCATCAGAACGAAGTCAAAACTTGCGCGCTTGGAACCATCGCCCACATCGGTGATCGCCATGATCAGCGACGGCTTGATAAAAGCGTCGGACGCATTAAACGGATCGCCTGCGAAATAAAGTTGCGTGGTCAACGTTGCGAAACCCGGAGCGCTGGCTTTGACGTGAATGTGCGACGGGCGATAGGTCGGCCCGTTCAAATAGCGACCGGGAACGATGGTTTGAACTTGGTAGTTACCGTCGGCGTCGGTGTAGAGCTTCTCGCGCAGAATGAATCCGACATTGTCGTACTGCCCGGCGTCGTTGGCCTGCCAAACATCGAGCAATGCCCCGGCGAGTGGCGCACAACGCTCGCTCAAGACGCGTCCGGATACCGTCAGCTTGGTTCCTGCCATTGCAGGATCGGCCAACGCAGTTCGAAAAGGCGCACCCGGTTTATAGAACGGGCCCTCAATGTTGTCGTCGGTGTCGATGCATTGCGGCGTAGCATCGAGGTGTTGGTAGGGACGCGCCGCATCGACCGGTTCGGTCCGACTGCCATCGAGCGATCCATTGGGGTCGGCGCCGTCCGACGAAAGAGCGTCAGCGGCGCCATCCTGTACAGGAGTGCCGACATCGTCGATGAGCTGCGGCGCGCCGCACGCGGGCAAAAGCCAACTACCGGCAGCGAAAGTGGCGAGCCCAGCCGTTCCTTTAACCAGAAAATCTCGCCGCGTTGTTCGATCCGAATCTTTTGATCTCATGCAAGAGACCTTACGCCAAATCGCGACCTACGATAATCGATATTTTGTTTACTACATCGTAAACCACTTCTTTACAGTAAAACCAATATCGGTGGCGCTTCAGCGTTGGCAAAGTCAATCTTGTGGAACCGATCGTCGCCGTCGCCGTCGCCGACAAGGTCAGAGTCAACGCTGATCGATCACGTCAATGTCATTTTAGATCTACTCTAG
>JAHFDU010000273.1 GCA_023248835.1 Myxococcales bacterium
AGTCAGCGGCAGCTATACCGATCGCATTGTCGCTCTGAGCGAGATCAAAACTGATCCCGAGCGTGCCGCTAATTTTACCAAGCAAGAGGCCGATTTCGTCAACGCGTCGTGGTTTGGCGCTGACCATCCGATGCGAGCATCAGGAGGCTACGTCGCGCCGCCGCTTACCGGTGTGTGGGCGAGCGCGCCCTACTTTCACAATGGAAGTGTGCCGACGATCACTGCGGTGCTCGATCCGAGTAAGCGCCCGGCAAGATGGCAGCGAAGTGGAGAGTATGATGAAGCCGCGGTCGGTCTGCACTACCAAGCCGTCGCGCAACCGGTTGGACAATCGACGATCGAGGCGCGCAAGGTCTACGACACCACCGCCAAGGGACTATCGGCGAGCGGTCACGTCTACGGGGCGAGTCTGAGTGACCACGATCGTCAGGCGCTGCTGGAATACTTGAAGACGCTCTGATTTTCGATTTTCAATCACCGTAGCTAAACCATAACAAGCTAGAACACCGGACGCTGGGACCGCTTCGAATGTCGCATCGCGTGCATCTTTGGCGCAAATACGAAACAAATTGGCGCCATCTTCTGTTCGTAGCTGATGTATTCACAGGGCCTTATTTTTATCATTTTCCAGTTTTCCCAAGGAGATTCCTGTGCAAAGACGCTTCGCACTTCTTTTTGTGCTCTTCCTGTTGCCAGGTTTGAGCTCTGTCAGCTATGCATGTCCTGAGTGCGATCCTCTTACGAGCTGGAACTACTGGTTCATGTTTGGCAATTGGGGCTGGAACTGGGGGTGGCCTACGACTCCGCCTCCAGTTCTCCCGCCGCCGCCGACACCACCACAAAATCCACCGCCAAACCCTTCCGTGCCTCCGGAAGTTCCGGCCGCGTGGTGGCCAGGCCTCAACCAGTGGTCACAAGACTTGGCCTCGCTGAAATACAATCAGAACGACTTAGCGTGGGCAGAGAAACAAGCGCTAACCAGGCAATGGATCAGCACCATTCCCGACAGACATGGACGTTCGACCAGGCTCAACCTAGAGGCGCCCAACACAGATCCGATTACAGCCGACGGAGAGTTTGTCATGGAAGAGACAGATCTCCAGCTGCCCGGCTATGTTCCGTACGCTTTTACCCGTTACTATCGAAGCGGAATCGTCGGCTACCAGTCGCACCTCGGTGTAGGCTGGAACCACAGCTACAATCGGTATTTGGTGGCTGCCGATCTGCACACCGCCAATACAAACGACTGCTCTAACCATCCGCACGACATGATCTATGTCGACGAAAAGATGCAGCAAATTCGGTTCGTTTGGGATCCGGTTCAAAAGTGGTATCGAGGACCTAAGGGAACTCCCTGGCGTTTGATGCGTCGGCTGTTCAACAACCTGCAATGGGTCGTGGACGACGGTTCAGGGCAGTTGCTTTTCTTTTCCGAGGTCACAGGTGCCTACAAGAAGCATGACTATCATACCGTTGGAATTCCTAACGAAACCGTGCCTTTTACTCTATGGGTACTCACCTCCATCACCAACCGTCTTGGTCACTCGCTTGACATCGAATGGGAGACAACCCGGCGCGATTTCTCTTGGAACAATGCACCGGCGGTGTATGATCTGTTTTCGAATTCCTATTGGCATCCTCGATCAGTAACCATACACAATGGAGATCAGAGTTCAAAAAAAATATATTATGTATATCACCCCGATCCCGAGGGATGGGGAAGGGCAGGAGGACTCGAATGTCTTACCCTGCGGGAACCGCTCAATCCTTTCTATGCCGGAGTGTATGACCCCCACGTTCCTGCGCCAGATCCCGATCGTTGCTCAAACTACTTGTTGAAATTTGAGTATAATGAGGAGTATGCTGATGTGCAGTATCTTGTTCGCGTGCTCGACCAATACGGCAAAGGATCCGAGTATCATTATTATCATCCTGAACCAGTAAACGATCATGATCATATACCAGTAGACGATCATGATTATATTCTTCCCGAGCAAGTAGGCGGATTTTGTCAGAATATATGCGGCGATAAGAATGTGGATTGCCGTTATCAAGACAATTGCTCGAAATTGCAGGGCCAAATTCAAGCCGATGCCGAGGCGATCAAAGTGCCCAGCGTCTGGACGAATGACCACGAGCCCTCCCCTTGTCTAATTGCCTGTGTGAACTTCGATGATCTTGTACCGCAGTATGCCGGTAAAAAACCGTGGTTGGTGGGGAGGTGCTTTGACAAGATCTTGAAAGACGGGGTAACTGAATGCGCCGTGATGGCTGGAAGGTATACCTTCGCGGCAGCGCAGACTCGTATCGGCAATCTCGCTACCTGTCGCACCGACTGCCTCAGCCATTGCCAGCAGAATCTTGATGACGACGGCCAGCATCCGCTGGTGGGGCCGCTCTATGGTTACCAGTCCGATCTCGGGAACAACATTACCGAAGTGATCGACGCCATGGGACGAACGGTCGTCAAAAATCAATATGGGACGGACCCGTCGCAGCTCGATTTCGACCGAGTGATCGATCATCAGCAGGGTAGTACCGTGGGTAAGCATATTGCATTCTCCTACGCCGCGGTTGATCCTGGCGATGCGCCCAACCTACAGCCGCAAGCGGTGTGTGCGGGTACAGATTCTCTAGATGTTCGCTACTCAGTCACGGTCGTCGAGAGTTTTGATGGCCAAACGATTCACCGTGTCAACCATCTCGATTCGGAGTGGCGACCACTGGCTGAGCTCAACCAATCTGAAAACACGCGCAGAGAATACACGTACAAAGACGATTATCTCGCGTCTGTCAGGACGGAGACGGAGGCATTCACATGCACCGAACGGGATGGGCATGGGCGACCGGTCAGAGTGACTACGCATGGTTCGCCTCTGTATCCAAGCGTAGCGCCGATTGTAACCGAGTACACCTATTACCCAGACGCCCCGTACGTAGAGCTAAACCAGATTTTTCCCGGTGACCTTCAGGAAGTCATAGTCGACGCCGAGGGGCCGAATCCAACGGGCCAGCATTTCATTCGAGACGAGTTTGGGCGCCCGCTGGCGGTGGGCGAACCGGTGAGCGCAAGTCTGACGCGGTGGACTTGTTTCGACTATGAAGCCACCGTACCCGCGCCGCCCTCCAATGAGCAAAATGCAAATGGCGGCAACACCGGAGGAGCCGGCATAGGTGGTGCTGGCGGCTTTGGCGATCCCGGCGCGTGGTGGTCTCCCGGCACAGGAAGCGCAACTGTGAGCGGACTCAGTGTGGGCGATCCCTTGCTCTCTTCAGACTCTTCGTTGGAGAGCAATTCGTCGCTCGTGGGTCTTGAACAAAACGAAAACTTCACTGTGCCAAGTACGCACAATCCTGTCCTCCTTGCCATCTCAGGCATCCAGGGTGGCGACGGATTCACCGCCGCCGCTGGCAGTTCCGGCTCGAGTTTAACCGCGATCGATGGGCTGTTTGGCGGTGACGGTTTTACCGCTGCGCCAGGTACTTACGGAGCTGATTTCGTTGCGCTTTCAGGCTTCTACGCCGGCGATTCCCTCACCGCCGCGCCGGGAACCTATGGGGACGACTATGTGACCCTGACTGGGCTCTACGCTGGAGACGCCTTTGTAGCCAGTGGTGTATTCGGCATCGATCCCGGCTATTTTCACGTCGGATCTTCCGTCTATCCGACTGGGGCAGAAGTGGTGGCGATCACCTCGACGGCGGCGACGGTCGCGCGCGGCTCCTATGTCATGCATGCGAGTACCGATTTTTCCGAGCTTTGGCTCACCAACCCAGACGGCACCAACACCGATCCAATCACCGCCAGCGACATCGAAGGCGAAGCGCAGGTCACCTACAGCTTTTCAAATGGCCTCTCGATCACACTCGACAACCCGAACCCGACGGTAATCTTGGGCACATCGCTCGGGCAGTATTGGCCAGACTACAACGCGCCGGTGGTGATCACCGACCCAGCGGTAGTAACCGCCGTAGGGAGCGCAAACGTAGAGCTAGGCAATTACATCTTTTCAAGCACCGGTGCTGGGCTTCTTACCTTGACCGGTCCGGCCGGCGGCGAGACCGAGATGGTCAGCGACATTGAACCCGGCACCAGTGAGACGATCAATTTTGCTTCGCTTGGCATTTCGCTGACGGTCAAGGCGATCTCATCGCAGTTCAGCGCCGCTCACTTGATCGACAATCTCACCCCACGAACATTGCGCGCGATCGATGTCGGGCCGCCCGTTCCTGGGATCGATTCCGGCTACCTTCACGTCGGATCCTACGTCTATCCCACGTCTGCGCAGATCATTGCCATCACCTCTACGAGTAGTCTGCCTTATGGCGACTACGCGATGCATGCCAGTGAAGACCATTCGCACCTATGGATCACCAATCCCGATGGAAGCAATACCGATTCGATGGTGGCCGAAGATCTCGGTGCTTTCGCACGCAGGACCTACAGTTTTTCCAGTGGCCTCTCGATCACGCTCGAGAATACCAGCAGCGGTGCAATCTCGGGGATCACACTTGGAACCTATTGGCCGAGCTACAATGCGCCGATCCGTGTCACCGCTCCGGCAGTGGTGATGCAAGTCAGCGGCACCAACGTGCAGCTGGGAAATTACTTTTTTTCGTCCAGTGCCGGAGGCCAGATCACCCTCACCGGTCCTCTAGGTGGCGACACCCAGAGTGTTTCAGACATCGACGCCGGCGCGAGCGAGACGATCACCTTCTCGACACTCGGCATTGCACTAACCGTCAAATCGATTTCGTCGACGTTTACTGCCGCCAACCTCATCGCCAACCTGACCGTGCGTACACTGGTTGCGACCAACGTCGGACCGCCGGTGCCCGGGATCGATCCGGGCTCGCTCCACGTCGGGTCGTCTATCTATCCGACGACGGCGCAGGTGATTGCCATCACGCAGGTGAGCAGCCTGCCGAATGGCCACTACACGATGCACGCAAGCAGCGATTTTACTGAGTTATGGATCACCAATCCCGACGGGACCAACACCAATCCAATCGCCGCAGGCGACCTTGGCCCAGGAGCGCGCCGTACCTACACCTTTTCAAACGGCCTTTCGGTGACGCTTGACAATGCGAGCAGCGCTGCGATTTTGGGAACCGCGCTCGGGCAGTACTGGCCAAACTACAATGCACCGATCGTTGTCACCTCGCCAGCGATCGTAACCCATGTAGAAGGCGCAACTGCAGCGCCCGGCAGCTATACCTTTTCGAGTACAGACCCAGGGCTGCTGACGCTGGTTGGCCCTTCGGGAAGCGACACCGAGGTGGTCGAGGACATCGGAGCTGGCGCCAGTGAAACCATCCACTTTGCTACCCTTGGCATCTCTGTGAGTGTGAAAGCGATCTCGCAGACCTTCACTGCCGCCAATTTCATTCACAACCTTAGTGCCACAACGCTGACTGCAACCGATGTTGGGCCGCCGGTTCCTGGTCTCGAATTAGAACGTCTTCATGTCGGTTCCTCTATCTATCCCACTACAGTACAGGTGGTTGCCATTACCTCGACGAACAATCTGCCAGTTGGCCAGTATACGGTGCACGCGAACACCGCCTTCACACAGCTTTTTATCACCAACCCTGACGGCACCAACACAGAGGCGATTGCAGCGCAAGACAT
>JAHFDU010000274.1 GCA_023248835.1 Myxococcales bacterium
AGATCTAGGCTACAGAAATTTCCTGTGACGCCGATGGTGTATTCATGCGTACTCTAACTTTTCTTCAAGTTGCTCTTGTGGTCGTAGCGGTAAGTGGGTGCAAAGGCGGCAGTGGCGGTGCCTTCACCATCAGCGGAAAATTGGGATCGATGTCGGTGCAATCCGGCACCCACACTTGGGCAGGCAGCACGACCAAGACCGTGACTCACGTCATGGCGGTCAATCCCCAAACTTCCAATCCCGATCGCATCGTCTCGTCGGTCGGTAGCGACGGATCGTTCAGCCTCGGCGTCGATCCCGGTCGCCCCTACGTCTTGGTATTTGTCGACTCCCACCAAGTCGGCACCGATATGATCGTCGGCATTTTCAAAGCTGAGACACTCGACACGCTGGCACCAGTTAAGTCAACCGGAGCGGCCAATCTCGGAACCATGAACATCGATGGCGCTGGCAAAGCAGCGCTTGGCATCAGCTACGACGAACTGCTCACCAAATTGGGTCTGAGCAGCGATGCCGCACTCTCCCTCGGTGCGGTCGACGATCTCTCTTTGCGATTGACCAATCCAGACATCGATGGCGACGGCAAAATCGACGCGCTTTCGGACGAGAACTATTGGGTTGATTTCCACGTCCGAACCGAAAATATCAAGTTTGGCGGGCCCTCTGGAACCACCGCCACCGTCTCTGACATCACCAACAAATTCCTCGACGTAACCGGCCCAAATGCGGCGTACATCCAATTCAACTTGGCATCGATCTACGCCGTCTATCCGCAAAGTTTCGACAACCAGAACTACGTCGGCTCAAGTCACATGCAAGTCGCCATGCCGTCCGGCGGCGGATCATTTTCTGCGGTCAGTGCAGCGGGCGTTTCGGCAGCCGCGGCTTCGAGCTATTCGCAGAGTCCCTTTGGCGATCATCAGCAGTGGGGTCCCGACTACAATGTCTCGATGGTGCAACTGCCGGGATCCGACGGAACTCCGGTGACGTTGAAGTTCGGCCTCTCAAGCGGCAAGTCGCTCACCTTCCCCAACGTCGTCACCCGCACCAAGACACAACTTGAAGCGTCGGGCACCGTCGTTCCGTTCATCCAGTTGGTGACCAGCGACGGCACCGACAACGGCAACATCACTGCAGTGAAATACAAATTCATGAGACGCGTGTCATCGACCGAGTGGGCCGAAGCGACCGACCAAGAGGTAGAGCTGATCGTCAATGACAATGGCGCTTACGCCGCTTTTTATGTCGGCGCGAAGGACAATCCGCAATCGGTCACGATTCCACGCCAGGCCTCAGGCTCGGTGAGCTGGAGTGGATCGAGCGCGACCCCGAAACAAATTTGTAGCATGGCAATCAGCTACGACGACAAACTCGGTCTGCGAATTTTCGCCGGCAATGTGGCACCTGCCACTGGCGTCGCTACCTGCAACTAACTTACAACGCGAGCATCAGGCGTTCGGGATTTTCGATCCGCTCTTTGACCCCAACCAAAAATGAAACTGCTTCGCGACCGTCGACGACGCGATGATCGTAGGAGAGCGCCAGATACATCATCGGGCGAATCTTGATCTCATCGCCGACCGCCATGGGACGTTTGACAATGTTGTGTAGCCCGAGAATTCCACTCTGCGGCATGTTCAAAAGCGGCGTCGACATCATCGACCCGTAAATGCCGCCGTTGGTAATCGAAAAAGTCCCGCCCGTTAGATCGTCAAGCGTCAGCTGATTGGTTTTGGCCTTCTCGGCCAATTTTCCGATGCCAAGTTCAATCTCGGCAAAGCCGAGCTGATCGACGTTGCGCAGCACCGGCACCACCAAGCCGCGGCCCGACCCGACTGCGATGCCAAAGTCATAGTGTTTCTTGTAGATGATATCGGTGCCGCGAACCTCGGCGTTCACTCCGGGAAAGTCTTTGAGCGCCTCGACGCTGGCGCGGACAAAAAACGACATAAACCCAAGCTTGATTTTGTGCTTGGCCGAAAATGTCTCTTGATAGCGTGCCCGCAGCGCCATCACTTGTGACATGTCGCATTCGTTGAACGTGGTCAGAATCGCCGCGGTGTGTTGTGCTGCGACCAAGCGCTCGGCGATCCGCTTGCGCAACGGTGACATCGGCACCACCTCTTCGCGCTCGCCGGCCGCTCTTGCTACCATCGGCGTTGCAGCCGCGACTGGCGGCGACGCCGTTTCGGCCGGCGCATGCCCTTCACGAATCGCTTTGCGCACCGACGGTGGCAACGTGCGATGCGGCGCCGATCCATTTTGTACCTCGTGGGTCGGTGCCCCGCTCTCTCGCTTCGCCGTGGGCGTGGGCGCGAGCGTAGCCGAAGCTTGTGGCGCGCTCGCCGGCGCAGCTTTCGCTGCCGCTGTAGGCGCGGCAGCCGCTTTGGCCTTGCCTTCGCCGGGTGCAATCGATCCGATCGTCTCCCCTACTTTGACCGCAGCTCCCTCGGCAAAAAGCTGCTCGGTGAGCACGCCCGCGACTGGAGAGGGCAACGCCACCGTCACTTTGTCAGTTTCGAGATCGACCACCGGTTCGTCGACTGCGATCGGCTCGCCCACCTGCTTGAGCCACTTGGAAACCACCGCTTCCGAGATCGATTCGCCGAGCTTGGGCACCACCAGAGGTATCGACATCGCGTCTTCCTATCCTTTTTCGAGTGGCGCAAAAGCGCGCCTCATTAGATCGCCCTGCTCCATCATGTGCGCCTTGTGCGAGCCGGTGGCTGGACTGGCGCTCTCGGCGCGGGTCACCGAACGCACCTGACGCGCGCCCGCGACCTTGAGCAGCCGCACGTAAATGTAACGCTGCGCGCCCATGTTCATCGGCTCTTCTTGCACCCAAACAATCTCTTGCGCCGGCGCATAGCGATCGAGCGCTGACGTCAGCTCCTGGTCGCTGAGAGGATAGAGCTGCTCGATGCGAACAATCGCCGTCTGTTTGTCGCCACGCTTTTTGCGCTCTTCCTCGAGGTCGTAAAATATTTTTCCGGTGCACAAGAGCACACGCTTGCACTGCCCGCGCTCGGGCGGCGTCTGATCATAGAGGATGCGACGAAAGCGACCTTTTTCGAGATCCTCGACGGTGGAACGTGCCGCCGGCAGACGCAGCAAACTCTTCGGCGTCATCACCACCAGTGGCTTGTGCCAGGTGCGCAGCGCTTGGCGTCGCAGCAAATGAAAATATTGCGCTGGCGTCGTAGGATAACAAACTTGAATGTTGTCCTCGGCGCAACTCTCCAAAAAGCGCTCATACCGCGCACTCGAATGTTCCGGTCCCTGGCCTTCGAAGCCATGCGGCAACAGCAGCACCAATCCCGACAGCCGCTGCCATTTGTCCTCCGACGAAGTGATGAACTGATCGATGATCACTTGAGCGCCGTTGACGAAATCGCCGAACTGCGCTTCCCAAATCACCAGCGCGTCAGGAAAATCGAGGCTGTAGCCAAATTCAAAACCGAGCACCGCAGCCTCGGAAAGCGGACTGTCGAAAATCGACAACGTGCCCTGGCCCTCGCGCAGATGCTGCAGCGGAATCCACTCCGCTTCGGTGCGCTGGTCCACCACCAGTGCGTGGCGCTGACTGAAAGTGCCACGACGCACGTCTTGGCCGGTCATGCGCACCACGTGGCCATCCCATAACAGCGTCGCGAAGGCGAGATGTTCGCCCATACCCCAATCCATCGCCTGCTCGCCACGCCCCATCTGTGCGCGCTGTTGTAAGAGGCGTGCAACCTTCGGATTGGCGCGAAAACCCTCGGGTAACGAAGTGAGTGCGGTGGTGACTTCAGCAATGCGAGCGCGCGACACGCCCGTCGCCAGCTCTTCGCCACCGGGATCCGGGCCGCCTTCGTATCCTTGCCAATGGCCGCCGAGCGCCGCGACCTTGGGACGCGAGGCACGTTTTCGTTCAAACTCTGCATTCAAGAGCCCGAGGCGTTTTTCGACGATCGCTTGCGCGTCAGCCTCCGTGATCACGCCGTCCGCCACCAGACGCTTGGTGTACACCTGGCGCACCGGCGGATGGCGCTCGATGCGCTGATACAAGAGCGGCTGAGTAAAGCTCGGCTCGTCGGTCTCGTTGTGGCCATACTTGCGGTAACAAAACATGTCGATGACCACGTCCGATCGAAATTCTTTGCGGTAGTCCATCGCCACGTTGACCACTTGCGCCACCGCTTCCGGGTCGTCGCCGTTGACGTGAAAAATCGGCACTTGAATCATTTTGGCGATGTCGGTGCAATACGGGCCCGAGCGCGACGAAGCCGGCGCCGTGGTGAATCCGATTTGATTGTTGATAACAATGTGGACGGTGCCGCCGGTGCGATAGCCGCGCAGGTTGGACAAGTTGAGCGTCTCGGCTACCAGCCCTTGGCCTGCAAACGCCGCGTCGCCGTGCAAAATGATCCCGAGCACTTTGTTGTGCTGGTGATCCTTGCGCCGACGCAATTTGGCGCGCACTCGACCGACCACCACCGGGTCAACCGCTTCGAGATGGCTTGGATTAAACGCCAGCGTCAGATGTAGTTTGTGGCCAAAGCGAGTCGTCTGATCGCTCGAGTACCCGAGGTGGTACTTGACGTCGCCGCCGCCAAACATGGTCTCGGGATCGATGTCTTCAAACTCGGCGAAAACATCGCCAACGCTCTTGCCGATGATGTTGGTCAGTACACTTAAACGCCCGCGGTGGGCCATGCCGATCACCACCTCTTCGAGCCCCTCTTTGCCGCCGTGCTCGAAGATGAGATGCAACATCGGAATGGTGGTCTCGCCACCCTCTAAAGAGAAGCGCTTGGTCCCAACATATTTTTTGTGGACAAAATCTTCAAACAACTCGGCCGCAGCCAACTGCTCGAGCATGAAAACCTTGGTGGCACGATCAAGCGGTGGCTGATTGAGCACCGGCTCGATCCGCTTTTGCAGCCACTCGCGCCGCTCCGGCGCTGCGATGTGCATCATCTCGAGACCGATCGATTGGCAATAGGTCGCGCGCAGTCGATGCAAAATGTCGTCAAGCGGTGCGGCGTCGCCCATGCCGTACAGTCCGCCCGCAGGCAGCACCCGCGCACCGTCGCTGACAGCAAAACCCCAACTGCGCGGATCGAGATCGGGATGCGGTTCGCGCGGCAAGTGATCGAGCGGATCGAGTTTGGCTTCGAGATGGCCACGCACGCGATAGGCGTTCACCAGCCCGTAGATGCCGGCGTACTCAGCGACGGCACCCGGCGCCACTGCAGCGGCCGATCCGACGGCCGTCACGCTCGCATAGGTCGATGGCACCCCGTTTTCAAACAGCGCCCGCCAGCTCGAATCAACCGCATTCGGATCGGCGCGGAAGCGCTCGTATAAATCGTCGAGAAAGGGCAGATTGGGGGCAAGGGTGACTAGATCGTTCGCCATAGCCCTTCGATCATATCACGTTCGCTTGGCAGATACTCACTGAACGTCCGTCCAACTGCGCGTCTGCGCGTTGCGCGTAGACCCGACCACCCGACACCCGACCAGGGGCGCCCGGAAGTCGGCGTTGATTCGCGCTTCGCGATTCTTACCACCGCCGACAGCCGACAGCTGACAGTGGAGAAAAATCGCAAAATCGCGTTGACCCTCCCGTAAATTCGCTCT
>JAHFDU010000275.1 GCA_023248835.1 Myxococcales bacterium
CTCCAAAGCCGGTTGATCGCTGCATTGATGGTGGCCGCGGTCGCCGCTGGCAGTGGATTTCAGGTCGCCAATACCGCAAACCTAGCGGGTTACCGTGAAGCGCTGATCGAAGAGGGCGTGGTTGTCAGTTTTGGTGACGTCCGCGTCCGCCCCCAAAGCGGCGCAATTTTTGAAGAGGGCGACGCGCTGGCTGCCGATCTCGCGCACTTTCCCGGGGTGCGCGCGGCAGTAGCCAATTTGATTCTTCCTGGCGCGGTGTCTTTTCACGGAAAGACCTCGGGCACACCCGTTTTGGCAACCGATCGCGCATCCGCCGCTCGACCTTTCCGACTCATCGAGGGTGCGCTACCAACGGCGGGCGATCGCGAGAGCATCGTACTCGGATCAGCGCTGGCGACGCGCCTCGGCGCCAAGGTGGGGGACACAATCCGCTTCAACGTCCTTCTGACCACTGGTCTAACTGCGTTTCCTGAAGATGCGCTTGGCCGGTACAGTCTGGTCGTTCGTGGTATCGCAGGCGGAGCGCTCGGGGCGCATGAGTCGGCGTTTTTGGATCGCGGTTTTCTCGCTGCTGAGATCGGCATGCCGCACGCAGCATCGATCATTCTGGTGTATGCAAGCGATCACAGTGTCGAAGCGGACCGAGCGCTTGCGCATCGAATCGCGATCGCTCATCCCGAGGTGCAGGCCCTCTCGTGGGCGGAAGACGGCGCTTTCCTTGAAAGTGCGGTAGCGTCGGTGAGCGCCCTCAGCAAGATCTCGCACACCATGGTGGTGATGGCGGTTGCTATACCGGTGCTCGCTCTTCTCTACGTCGGCATGCTTCATCAACGCAAAGAGGTCGCCGTGCTGAGCGCAATCGGCTTGTCGCAGTCCGACGTGTTTGGCATTTTTCTGGTGCAGGCGTTGCTGCTGGCCGGCGCCGGCGGTCTCTTCGGTGCACTGTTAGGGATGGCCCTGGTTCACTACTTCCAGCTTCATCCCATCTTCGCGTTTCAAGGATTTGTGGTTCGTCCGCTGATTTCGCTCGAGTGTTTTCTGCGTCCGATGTCGGTCGTGCTCGGCGCCACCGTTCTGGCAGGTGTCTATCCGGCATGGCGTGCTTCGCGCGTCGATCCGGCGCGCGTGCTGCGGGAGGTAGAATGACGCCATCCGACGCCGTGCTATCTGCAGAGGGCGTTACTCGGCGCTTCGGTGATTTCACCGCGGTCAATAAAGTGTCGCTGACGATAGGTGCTGGCGAAACCGTTGCTCTGCTCGGACGCAGCGGCGGTGGCAAAACCACATTGGTGCAGATGCTGGGGCTGCTCGACGGTCCCACTTCCGGTCGTATCTTTTGGGGCGGCGTTGATGCCTTGGCGCTTTCGTCCGCAGGCCGCGCCTGGTTACGGCTCGAACGGATCGGCTTCGTTTTTCAGACACACAATCTTCTCGGCCACCTCACCGCACGCGAGAATGTGGCCCTTCCCCACTGGCGGATTGGCGGCCGGCGGCGTGCTGCACTCGACGCTGCCGATGCGCTGCTTGATCAATTGGGCCTGGCGCCAAAGGCGTCCTCACGAGCGGCATTGCTGTCGACCGGAGAATCACAGCGGGTGGCGATCGCCCGCGCACTTATCAACCGGCCGAGCCTGATCATCGCGGATGAACCTACGGGTAGTCTCGATTCTGCCTCGGCGCAGCTCGTGTTGGACACTCTGTTCGACTCACGATCGGCCGCTGCACTTTTGGTAGTAACGCACGATCCGATCGTCGCTGCGCGCGCGCAAAGACGTCTCACGCTTTCTGACGGAATACTGACGGTCTAATCGTCTCCGTGCACCCTACAGCTGCCCTTCGACAAGTTCAGGGCGAACTGGGGTGAACCAATTAATCAAAGCGGCGGAGCCGGGGCCAGAACGCACGTAGCGACGATCGGAGATCGGTGCAGAGCCAGATGGTTCGAGGAAAGTCGTAACGGTTGTCGAGGCCTGAAGGGCTGACAATCTTGCCGACCGCTGTACGTCGACCGCACAAAGCGTCGAGCAGTGGCTCTGGGTATCCGGCGGCGATGAGCTCATTGGGATCGTAGGTCGGAAGCCGAAGATAGAAGCTATTGGCGCCGCTCCACGGTGGCAGAAGAGGCGGTCCGTACAGTTCGATAGCCGCCGCGGTGCCATAGCTATCGGTGAGCACCGGCAGCGGGCGACCAACACTACTTTGGGCGCGCCTCACCTCTGCCGCTACCGCTCGCCAGTCGGCGAATTGCACCACTTCAGAGTTGATACGATCGACGCGCAAGTGGAGAAGCGTTGGGAGGGGCAACACCGGCACCGTCAACAGGAATGCGACAGCGCCGCTGGCGAACCATCCTGCAGTCAGCGCAACCCGCGTCGCTTTTGACCGCCGCTCGAGCCAAGCGGCCACAGAACGCGCACCAATCGCGATCAATGGCAGGTAGGCCGGCATCACATAATGCGGCTTGCCGGGCACCACTACGACTATTGCGAGTGTGAACAGGAACAGAATTCCGAAGACACGCTCGACACCTTGCAACCGCAAGGCCGTAGCCAGCCCGATGACGGTCACGACAAATGAAAACGGGTGCATGATCATCGGCTGTACTGCAAGCACTTCGAGTCGCGAGAAGCGCAGCACGATCGATGCGTGACTGCCGACAGCGAACCTTAGTGCGGGCAGGGCATGAGTGGCCTGCCACAACAAATTGGGGAGCACCACGACGACTGCGACACCGAGCGCTAGCCAGGGCCCCGATCGCCGTAGCTGCTCTCTTTCGCTGCTGGCGCAAAGGCCGATGGCCAAACCGGCGCCACAGAGCACCGCGGTGTACTTGGCCAAAAGTCCGAGCCCGAGTGCGCCGCCTGCCAGGAGCCACGAAGGTGCGCGATGCGAACGCATTGCAGCTGCGGTCAAATCGCAGGCTGCAATCCAGCACAGCGCATCGAGCGTTCCGGTGGTGTAAACGCCGCTCTGGAAGAGCAAGGCGGGCGCAATCAGCGCAGATGCGGCGGCCACTCTCTGTGCGTTGCGATTACCACCGAGGCGCCGCGTCAGACGCGCCGTCCACCACACCGTCGCTGTGCCAGCAAGTGCAGCGACCACCCGCTGCCCAGTGAGAGAAGCCGCTACAGATTGGTTTGGAAGATGGCCTAGCAGCCACGACAGCGCCGGCGCCAGCGGCGCATGATCGGGCGATCCCCATCCAAGATGGCGTCCGCAAACAAGTAGGTAGATTTCGTCGCGGTGAAAATCGTAAAGACCGATGGTGAAAAGGTGCAGAAGTAGTTTGCCGAAGACGATCGCCAGAGCCCATGGACAGCGTTGCGGCGCGTCGGGAATTGAACTCATGGCCTTGATGCGCCAGTATACGCTGACGATGGCGCTACTTGGACGACGAGGGTTGCCAACGTTCCTATTTGCCCTGGTCAGTTTGTTCAGCGCTGTCTTTCCGTGGGTCGGGTTTCTTGGCGTGGTCGCCATCCTGCTGGCGATTCGGGATCTAAACCCAGCGAGTGGTTTGCCACCCTCTCGACTCACCTTTGCCGCCATCGCCTTGGGATGCCTTGCCACCATCGGCGGGTTTGGCTGGGCGATCGTTCTGCAGGAACCGAGCAAGCCGATCGCCCATGGCGGATGCCCTCGCGTCTACGTCTTTGACGGTTCGCAGTACCGTCTCGATGCCGATTTGATCGCCGCCGCCCTCTATCCATGGGCAGAGCAGCGCGACGTCGTGCGCCTCGACCACATTCGCTCCGTCGACGGCGCGTATCGGTTGCGCATTCAAAACGATCGCGAGGAAACCGATCACCTCGACAGCGTGTCGCTGCTGGTCGTCGACCACGAGGAAAACACCCAGGTACTTCCCACCACCAAGGGCGAATTGATGGCAGTCAGAGATGCACAGCGACCAATTCGCGTCATCGATGACAAGAATGGTGAACGGCAGAGGTGGACGCTCGACTTCGCTCGTCCTGCGACGAGTGAGCGAGCGCTGCTGATTTTGCGCGGTCACAGCACCGACTTTGCCGAGGATGCGCTTTTTCGCTACATGGCGACGATGGGCCAGGGCATTGGTCCGCTGATGGCGCACGCAGTTGCCAAAGCGGACTGTACCTGCAGTCGGGAAGTTCTCGCCGAAGAGGCGGAGCTGCTCGGCCTGCCGCTGGTGGTCACCGTCTCGACAGGGACAGGCTGGGTTCCGGTCGAAGCCATTTTACCGATCGGCCCAGCGGTGGCGCGTAGCATCGTGGTTCCAATCGACCTGCCGGCAAATACCGACCAGGTCTCGATTCGACTTGAGGCCACACCGCGATTCTGGCAGATCGATAAATTCGAACTCGCGCCCGCGCAAAAGAGTTCGCTCTCTGCGCAGTTGCTCAAGCCACGCTCGGCTACCCTGGTAGCGACGGAGAAAAGCGAGAGCGTTATCGACCAAATCACTCAGAGCGATCATCGCCGTGTGAAACTGCAAAGCACCGAACACGTCGATGTCCTCTTTGACGCACCACCAACGACAAGCGGAGCGCGCAGCGTGTTCGTCGCGCTGCGTGGCTACTATCAGGTGCCGATCGGCGGAAAGCGGCTCGTGAATGTCGCTGCTGTACTGGCCCATCGCTGGGGAATTACTTCGCTACCACGATTTTCCGCCGGATTGCCTTAATTGCCTTAGCGCCCAAAATAAGTTCGGGCTCGCTTCTGCCAGACTTGGAAAGGATAGCGCACCTGATCGACCCAGCCACTTGAGACAACCGATCCATCATACAGTCCGACCTCCTCTGCTTTTTGGTGATCGGTGGGCATCCGGAAGGTGCCGAACAGATGGTCCCAGAGCGAGAAGAAGCTCGCATAATTGCTCTCGCCGCCGGCGCGTGCAGACGAATGGTGCCACCGATGAAATTCTGCGGTGGCGATCACGTGATTGAGCACGCCATGGCGTAGGCGCACGTTCGAATGCTGCAGCATCAGATGGACGATTGCGAATGAATCGAATAGCGCCAGCACAGTCGTGGGTGCGCCGAGAATTGCGAGCGGAAACAGCGAGAAGAGAAGAGTGCTCGCGGTGTCCAGTGGATGCATCCGTGAAGCGTTGAGCCAGTAAAGTCTCAGCGACGAATGGTGCGGCGCATGCATCGGCCACAGTAAGCTCGTACGATGGGTGAGCGCGTGGGTGAGGTAGCTGCCACCGTCGGAGATGAACATCGCCAGACCGAGCTGGACAACAATGGGTAGTTGCGCTGGCCAGAGTCCGAGAGAAGGCGTGACCGTGAACACCAAGACGCGTAGAACCGCGGTGATGACAATGCCAGAGCACAACGTGTGCAAAGCGTCGGTGCGGATGTCTTGGCGCGCGACATTCCACGACGGATGCTCAGGCATCCATCTTTCCAGTGGCGCAATCACTAGCACCACAACGATCTGAAGCACCACCAATGCGACTGGAGCGGCGACGCCGTGCTGGATGGCGAACTGTACCGCGATCATTCCGCTCGCCACCAGCACCGGCCAGAGCAGCCAAGACAGTACCTGTTTAAGAGTTTCCATGGGACGAATACGCTGCGTGCCGCTCTTCAAGTGTAGGAGAAACTGCCAGCCCTGCAAATGCAAGT
>JAHFDU010000276.1 GCA_023248835.1 Myxococcales bacterium
ATGTCGTGCGCATCAATTACTATCCGCCGCGCGGCGACAACAAAGAGGGCTGGGACGCGATCGATATTTTCGGCTGGCTCGGCTACAAGATGCAAATCAAGATCGATTTTCTTTGTCGCGATTCGATCCTGGCGGCGCCGATCGTGCTCGACCTGGCGTTGTACATGGATTTGGCGCAGCGCTCAGGCATGAGTGGCATTCAGGAGTGGCTGTCGTTCTTCTTCAAGAGTCCGATGACGGCGCCCGGCCTCTATCCCGAGCACGACCTGTTCATTCAGCTGATGAAGCTCAAGAATACGCTGCGCCATTTGCGCGGAGAAGAGCTCATCACCCACCTCGGCACGGAGTACTACGACTGAAGCGCACGATCGGCACACTGGCGTTGCTCGGATTTTTCTTGGCGGGGCCGGCGCTCGCCAAAAAGAAAAAGTCGAAAAAAGCTGCACCGCTGGCGCCAGCCAAGTTGCACGTGCGAGGATTCGACGCCAAGACACGCGCGCTTACCGTTGAAATCTCGGGCCTCGAGCATCCACCTGCGGCCAACTATTTTACCTTTACTGACAGTGACAAGCGCCATTTCATCGCCGCCTCGATTCGCTGCGAACCCGCCGAAAATCACCAAGCGCAACTCTGCCACTTAGAAATTCCGATCGGCTACGAGCGCCATCAAGTGATTTCGCTCGGCCTTCATCGCGGCGGGCTGCACGGGCCAGAGACGATGGTCGATGCCAAAGAGCTCGCTGCGGTGTGGCCGAGCTCTGCAACTTCCGCTGACGGCGGCACGCCCTAGGTGCTAGCGCAAAATTTGGTCCTTGCAACTGTCGTCGTAAGTGCCGTGCACTAGATCGGAACAGATGATGTTGTCAAAAGACGGGATGCAGGTTGAGCGCAGCGCCGCCTCGTCGGAAATCGCCATCGCCATCGCGCAGTGAATGTCTTGCACCGCGCGGTCGTAGTTGGTCTGGTAGTCGCCACCACAGCGCTTCCACGCATTGCCGATCGCCGCCGCGACATCGTAGCAGGCCTGAACCGCAGGCAGCGGCTTGGACTGGGTCGAACCGGAACCACCACCACATGCCGTCATCCACAACAACACGCAGAGCGAAGTGATTTTTACCATGGCCACAGTTTATCAGCGCGGCTCAGTTTGCACAACCTCACGACTAAATCCGAGCAGGCGATCCATGGTCAACTGGTCAGCGTCGGGAAAGGGATACTGGTCGAATTCACTTGAAGTGACCCAGCGAAAATCTTTGACGCGCTTGGCGTGCAAATCGTGCGCATTGACGATCTTGGCCTCGTACAGCGCAAGCGCCACCCGATAGCAGTCGTATTCGTGAATCTTTTCGCCGATTTTACGAATGATTTTTCCCTCGGCGCCAAGCCGCTCGGAAAGCTCGCGCAACAGCGCCGCCTCGTCCTCTTCGCCGGGCTCGACCCGGCCGCCAGGAAACTCCCACAACAGCGGCAGTACTGCCGATTCGCGTCGCTGCGTAATCAGGTAGTGGCCTTCGTCTTCGACCACCGCTGCCACCACCCGTACTATTTTCTTGCCGACGACATCCATAGGCGGGCAGATAATAGCGCCGAAATCGGGTTTGCGCAAAGCGTCAAACCTTATCTCTGTGCAGAACAGTTTGACCTGCTTGCAGCCAGCGGAAATTTCCCGTAAACAGTGCACACACAATTTGGAGGTGCCGGTTGCGTGCTTACGTGCTGTTGCTGCTGATTTCAGCGCCGGTTTTTGCTGACGAGCCGAAGGCGGAAGCGGCGGCGAAGCCACCCGAAGCCAAACCAGACAGCAAAGCGGAGGCCAAGCCGGAGCCGATGCCAGCGACGGTTTGGAAAGCCAACGTACAGGCCGGTGTTTCATACATCGCCGGCAACGCCGAGTCGCTCGGTTTCACCGGCAATGGTGTTGCCAACGTCAAGCACTACAACAACCAAGCCGAGTTTTTTGCGCAGGGCGCCTACACCTGGGTCGGCATTCGAGACCTCATGGGCGGGCCGGTCGTTGGCCACAAAGCGGCCGCGCTCAACTGGCTTGGGAGGGCGCGCTACGATCGTTACTTTGCCGAAAAAAATACGCTCTTTGCCTCCTTCACCATTTCGGGAGATCGCTTCGCCGGTTTCACCTATCGCATCGAACCGCAACTGGGCTATTCGCGCATTTTGCACAAGAGCGATCGCTTGCTGCTACGCACCGAACTTGGCTATGACTACAACTTTGACCACTACGTTGCCGGCACGGTACCCGATTCGAGCGATTTTCACTCGGTGCGCGGCTTTTTTTTCGGCGAATATAAGTTCAACCAGCAAGTCGCGCTCAGCGACGGCCTAGAAGTACTGTGGGCGCTCAATCACGTCTCTCGGGCGCGCGTGAATAATCTGCTCACGCTGTCTGCTGCGGTGTCGACGCGGGTGTCGGTCAAACTCAATTGGACGCTGAAATCCAACTTTGATCCGCCGCCATTGCCGGCCCCCTTGACCGGGCAGTACGGCGTGCTCGATTCGACCCTCGATGCTGCATTGGCAGTGAGCATCTTGTGAAAAAGAGAATTGGCTTCCGGTAGGCCGACTTGCCGTCAGAGATCGAACGAATACTGTTTTGTCGACAAGAGATCGGCCGGTTTTCCTTGCGCGGCGATTTTTCCACTGGTCAGTAGCACTACTTCGTGCCCGAGCAAAATCGCTTCGCGATGGTTGTGGGTGACGTACAGGAATGGGCAACGCCCTGCTTCGCGAAGGCGCAACAGATAGGGCACGATGCGCTGCTTGCGCTCGACGTCGAGTCCGCGCAGTGGTTCGTCAAGCAGCAGCAGTCGCGGCGAAGTCGCCAGTGCTCGGCCGAGGGCGACCCGCATGCACTCGCCGCCAGAAAGCGTGGCCGGTGCGCGCTCGAGCAGGGAGCCCAGATCGAGCAAATCGATCAATTCTGGCAACACTCGCAAAGGCGAAGATCCGTTGCTTACTCCGAACTGAAGATTTTCGAGCACCGAGAGATGGGGAAACAGCGCCGCCTCTTGTGGCACATAGCCGATGCGCCGCTGCTCTGGCGGCAGGAAAACTCTGCGACTTGAATCGAAGAGAACTGTGCCTTGTAGCGAAATCCGACCGCGGACGGTCGGACGCAGGCCTGCGATGGTTTCAAGCAGTGACGTCTTGCCGGCGCCGGAAGGCCCGAACAGCACGGTCGCTTGACTCGCGAAGGAAACGTTCACCTGCAACGTGAACGGCTCGAGCGCTAGATCGAGATCGATTTCGATCATCTGCCACGCTTGCTGCGCAAGAGCAGCCGCTCAGTCGACCACAGACAGAGAAAAGCGCAAGCCAGAGACAATCCGACCAGGCGCATCGCAGCCGCATCACGACCGGCTTCGATGTGCTGAAAAATTGCCAGCGACAAGGTTCTGGTTTCGCCGGGGATCGAGCCGGCGACGACGATGGTGGCGCCGAATTCACCGAGCGCGCGCGCAAACGCGGTGAGCAGGCCGCCGACCACGCCGCGCCACGCCAGCGGCAGAGTGACGCGCCAAAAGACGTACAGGGGGCCGCGGCCCAGCGTTCTAGCGACGTCGGCCAAACGCGGATCAATGGCGTCAAAAGCTGAGCGTGCGCCGCGAACCAGTAGCGGAAATGACATCGCAGCAGTGGCGATGACCGCCGACTTCCACGTAAACAGAATCGACGATGTGCTGCGCGAAAGCAGTTCCAACAGGATCAGGCCGATTGCCACCGGCGGCAACACCAACGGCAGCGCCAGTAGAGTTTCGATCAAACTTTTGCCCGGGCCGCGATAGCGCGACAACCCGTAAGCGGCAAGAATTCCGAACGGCAAAATCAAAACGATGGCGCAGGCAGCGATTCGCAGCGTTAGCGCAAGCGCGACGATCTCATTGGCCACCTGGTGTGTCATCTGGGTACGACAAAACCCAAACGCTCAAAGGTGCTGCGAGCGCTCTCGGTGAGAAGGAACTGCAAAAACTGCCGACCTGCGGGCGTAAACGCCGCGACCGGGTAAATGATGCCAGTCTTTTCCGAGGGAACCCGATAGATGACATGGACGTGTGAGTTCGACCGCGCGTCGGAGTCATAGACAATGCCAATCTTGATGGCGCCCGAAGCCATCGCGCTGAGTGCGGCGCGAACGTCGAGCATTGGGACGATCTGCTTGCCAAGTTCGGCCCACAGCTTTTCGCCTTCAAGCCATTTCTTGGCGTAGCGACCGACCGGTACGGTTTCGGGGTCACCGGTTGCAATCCGCCCCCGCGTTCGCAACTCGCTCGGCGAGGTCAGCGTTTTTCCGTCGCCAGAGGCGATGACCACCAGCGTATTGCCGAGCAGCGTGCGGTGATCGGCGGCCTTGATCGCGCCCTGCTTTTCCAGACGTTCGATTGGTACATTGTCGGCGGAAAGAAACAGATCAACACGCGCGCCGGCTTCGATTTGTCGCCCGAGCAGCGACGAGCCTGCAAAGGAGAACCTGATTTTCTGCTGAGTCTTCGATTCGAAGTCTCTGGCGATTTCTTCGAGCGCGTCGCTGGTGCTGGCGGCAGCAAATACCGTGAGGTCGGCCTGCGCACTCGAGAGCAAACCGGTCATTGTCAAGAGCGTCAGGGACAGCTTTTTCATAGGCGGCCATATAGCACAAATGGTGCGAATTCTGTGTTACATAGCCGCGCATGAATTCGCTTTCCCATCCGCCGGTGGAGATTTCGATCGTGGTGCCGCTGTACAACGAGGCGGTGGTGATCGAAGAGCTGCACCGTCGACTCAAAACCGTACTCGATGCCACCCGTCGCAGCTACGAGATCGTGTTTGTCGATGACGCGTCACAAGATGGCAGTTACGATCTGGCGGCCAAGATCGCGGCTGCCGATGGCAACGTGAAATTGGTCAAGCTACGCGCCAATTTTGGCCAGACTGCTGGCATTGCCGCTGGCATCGATCACTCGAGCGGCGAGATCATCATCCCCATGGACGGCGACTTGCAGCACGCGCCGGAAGACATTCCGGCTTTTTTAGAAAAAATGGCCGAAGGCTACGACATCGTGTCGGGCTGGCGAAAAAAGCGCGTCGACAATCTGGTGGTTCGCCGCATTCCATCCATGATCGCCAATCGCGTGATGCGATGGATCTCCGGCATCGACCTGCACGATTTCGGTACTACCTTCAAGGCTTACAAGCGCGATGTCATCGAGCAGGTGCGGCTGTACGGCCAGTTTCATCGTTTTATTCCGGTGCTGTGCAAAGCGGTGATGAAAGTGAAGATCGCCGAAATTCCCATCCAAAACATCGTTCGCCCGCAGGGAAAATCGAACTACGGCTTGTGGCGCACGGTAACGGTTTTTTTCGATTTGATTAGGCTAAAATTCCTGATGAGTTTTCTAAGCCGCCCGCTGATGCTGTTCGGGACGGTTGGCTTTTTGCTGATGCTCTCAGGGCTCGGCCTCGGCGGCTACATTGGTTACGAACGATTTTTTCTCGGTCACACCCTACAGTCTTTGGGCTCGTCGATCTTTTTGTTGGCGGTTTCGCTTGAACTTGGCGGCCTGCAAATGATTCTTTTCGGCCTGTTGGC
>JAHFDU010000277.1 GCA_023248835.1 Myxococcales bacterium
TGGCGCAGCGAATTGGCGAAAAGGCCGCTGCGGTTGGTTTCGATTGGCCGGATGCAGCCGGAGTGCGCGAAAAGGTTACCGAAGAACTTGCGGAGATCGACGAAGCGGTTCGCGGCGGAAACAAAGCGGAGATCGAACATGAGATCGGCGATCTGTTGCTCGCGGTCAGTCGCTTCGCCGCCAAGCTCGACGTTGCGCCGGAAGACGCTTTGCGCGGCGCGCTCACCCGTTTTCAGTCACGTTTCGCTGAGATGGAAACGCGCGTGATCGCCGCCGGCGGCGAGGTGGCGAAGACTTCGCTCGATGAGCTCGACGCCATCTGGCGAGAAGTAAAACGGCTGCCTATAAAATAGGCGCGCGATTGTTGCGACTGTGATTCAAGCAGTGGGATCTCGCTTGACACGAGAGGGCAACCTTAGTATTCATTTCGCCTTCGTAGGAGAGACTTGTGGCCAACATTGCATCAGCAGAAAAAAAGAATCGGCAGCGACTTCGTCACCGAGAGAGAAACGTCTTTCATCTCACCACGCTGCGGACGTCGGTGAAAAAAGTTCGCGCCGCGATCGACGCGAAGGACAAAAAGCTCGCCAGCACCGCACTGTTCGATGCAGTGAGCTTGATCGACAAAGCGGCGCAAAAAGGCGTGATCAAGAGGCAAAACGCGGCGCGCAAGGTGTCGCGACTTACCCACGCTGTAAATCAGCTACACGCGTAGTTCGCTGTTTTTTTCAGGCACTAATTTCAGAATCAGCGTTTCGAGAATTCGCGCGTCGTCGAGGCGCGACGATTTCAGCGCGCGATCAGCTGCGAACAAAGCGGCATGCATCTGTTTGAATTCGCTTGCCTGAAAACGGCGCGACTGATCGACAATGTCGCGCACGAAAAATGGTGGGATGCCGAGCTCGGCCGCCAAATCGACATCGCGTCCGGATAGTTCGTGTGCCAACCACAATTGACGTAGGTGGCGCGTCAGCATCGCGACGATGCGTACTGCCGGTTCGCGCGCTTGCAAGAGCGTGCCCAAAGTTTCGAACGCGCGGGCGCGATTGCGTCCGCCGATTGCATTGCAGAGCTCAAACACCGAGTGCTCGCGTGAACTGACGATGGTTTCCTTGACGTCGGCAAGACTAATCGCGCGCTCGCCGGCAAACAGGCGCAATCGCTCGATCGCATCGGCCAGTTGCCCAAGTTCTGTGCCAACCTCATGCACAATTGCCTCGGCCACTCCTGATTCCATTTTGGCGCCACGTCGTTTGGCTTCGTCGCGCACAAATTGTGGTAGCTGCCGCTCGTAAAGCGGATCGCACTTGATGAGCTTTCCATGTTTCTTGAACGCCGAAAAAAACTTCAATCGCTGATCGATTTTCTCAGCTACCAAAATCAAACAGGTTTCAGGTGAGGGGGATGTCACGTAGGCACTAAGCTCAGAAAGTTCGGCTTTCATCTCATCGACATCGCGCACCAATATCAGCCGGCGTTTGGCCATCATCGGCAGCGTGCGCGCCGACTGGGTGATGGTCAGTGGCCGTGTCTCTTTGCCAAAGAAAATCTCGCAGTTAAAATCGCGGGTACGCGGATCGAGCACCTGCTCGCGCAAGCGCTCCACCTCGCGCTCGACCAAAAATCGCTCTTTGCCGTAAATGACATAGAGTGGGCCAGGTTCAGCTTGCACGATTGCGGCCATTTGCGTCACGCTACCATAACTCGATTCTAATCGGAGCGCCGCTACTGCTTTTTGAGATCTACTGAGTTATCCGATCCGCAGGAAGTGGTGATGCCCAGGAGAGTTGTGCCTTAGAAATGTACTGCTAGTGACAGTCCTGAAAATCGCGGCGAGAGGTGTGGTGCGCATGTAACTTTAATTGCTGGGGCAGCCGCGTAGTGATCGTGAACCAGAACTCGCTGGTGTGATGCACCTCCGGCGATCATCATGATGAGGCCACTCGCCTGCAAAACTCCATCCAGAACGAACGCGGCTCCAATCGCATCGGCAACCATTCCTCCGGCCGCAAAATCGTCGCGCGCCTCCCAAAACGAGCCTCCGATCGGAATCATCAGCTTCCAGTCTTGATAAACAGCTCCGGTGGTTACTGCCCCCGCATAGCTCAAACCAAAAAGAACCGCGCCACCGATGATAAGCCCGCGTCGGGGATGGTCTTCATAGTGATATCCCGCGGGCGGACCGCCTGGTGCCGGGGCATACGGATACGCGTACGGCGGAGGCGCATAGGGATAGGGAGGGGGAGGATAGGCGTATTGCGCCCTCGCGCTCGACGACCAGTTCAATAACACGGTGACGACGAAAGCGAGGGCTAGTCTTTCTTTCCTCATGGTCCTACTATCGGCGCCGCGGCGCACGGCTTTAGCATCGCGACTATTTTGCCCGCCGCTCGGAGAGGGATCTTGTCGTATAATCGCTGTTTTTTTACAACCAGAGCGGCTTTACCGATGAGCGCGGAGCTGGTAATCTGCTAACACTGTGGTCTTTTTATCCTCCGTGATCGGGGGGGCTGTATGAGCCGCCTCGGCGAACTGCTGGTTCGCGAGAATTTGATCTCGCTGGCACAGCTGCAAGAAGCCCAGGACGAACAGCGCAAGACTGGCGCGCGACTTGGCTACAGCCTGACCAAGCTTGGCATCATTAATGAAGAGGAACTCACCACCTTTTTGTCCAAGCAGTACGGCGTGCCTTCGATCAATTTGTCGGAATTTGAAATCTCGCCCGATGTGATTCAGTTGATTCCGCCCGAGCTGGCCAAACGCCATCAGCTCATTCCGGTCAATCGTGCCGGAGCGACGCTGATTGTGGCGATGAGCGATCCGTCGAACATTTACGCGATTGACGATCTCAAGTTCCGCACCGGGCTCAACATTGAAGTGGTGGTCGCCAGCGAAATTGCGCTCGACGAAGCGGTCACTCGCTATTACGAAAAGCAGGTCACTTATGACGATGTGCTCGGCGACATCGACGCTGATGCGGTCGAGATCGGCCAGGACGAAGAGCAGGTTAACGTTGTTGACCTCGAGAAAGCCTCGGGCGAAGCGCCGGTGATCAAGCTGTGCAACGTCATCTTGCTCAATGCTATAAAGAAGCGCGCTTCCGATATTCACATCGAGCCCTACGAAAAAGCGTTTCGGGTGCGCTACCGCATCGACGGCGTTTTGTACGAAGAGCCGGCGCTGCCGATGAAGCTCAAGAACGCGGTGACCTCGCGAATCAAGATCATGTCGAGCCTCGACATTTCTGAGCGGCGATTGCCACAAGACGGCCGCATCAAGCTCAAGCTCGGCAAAGAAAAAGAGATGGATTTTCGCGTCAGCGTGCTGCCGACGCTGTTCGGCGAGAAGATCGTGCTCCGTCTTCTCGACAAAACCAACTTGCAGCTTGATATGACCAAGCTCGGTTTTGAAGAAAAGCAGCTCGCCGATTTTATGAAAGCGATTCACCAACCCTATGGAATGGTGCTGGTGACCGGACCGACTGGATCAGGCAAGACCACGTCGCTCTATTCGGCGCTGCAGGAGCTCAACAAGACCACGCGCAATATTTCGACTGCCGAGGATCCGGTCGAATATAACTTGATGGGCATCAATCAAGTGCAGATGCACGAAGACGTCGGTCTCAATTTTGCGACGGCACTGAGATCCTTTCTGCGCCAAGATCCCAACATCATCATGGTTGGCGAGATTCGCGATTTTGAAACCGCTGAAATTGCGGTGAAGGCGGCGCTCACTGGCCACTTGGTGCTGTCGACCCTGCATACCAATGACGCACCGTCGACGATTTCGCGCTTGCTCAACATGGGCGTCGAGCCCTTCTTGGTCACCGCGTCGGTCAATTTGATCGTGGCGCAACGTCTGGCGCGGCGTGTTTGTAGCGAGTGCCGGCAGGAAGTTGAACAAAATACCAAGGCGCTCACCGATCTGGGAATGAAGCCGGAGCTCGCCGAAAAAACCAAACTCTTCAAGGGCGCCGGCTGTCGCTCTTGCGCCAGCACCGGTTACAAAGGGCGTATTGCGCTCTATGAGGTGATGCCATTTTATGAGCCGCTCAAAGAGCTGGTGCTGCAGGGCGCTTCGACCACCGAGCTCAAGGCTGAGGCGATCAGGGTGGGCATGAAGTCGCTGCGCGCGGCTGGATTGCAAAAGCTCGGCGAAGGCATCACCACCATCGAAGAAGTCCTGCGTGTCTCGGTGGCCGACTGATGGCACCGTCGCTGGCACAGCTGCTCAAGACCATGGTCGACAACGGCGCGTCGGACTTGCACGTTACTGCCAATTCGCCGCCGCGCATCCGGCTCGACGGTGCGCTGGTGAAATTGAAAACCGAATCGCTTTCACCCGACGACACCAAAGCGATCTGTTATTCGATTTTGACCGATGCGCAGAAGGCGGCGTTCGAAGAGCACAATGAGCTCGATATGTCGTTCGGCATCCAAGGGTTGGCGCGGTTTCGCGCCAATATTTTCATTCAGCAGCGCGCGGTTGCTGGCGCCTTCCGTCTGATACCGTTCAAAGTACGCACGTTTACCGAACTCGGATTGCCGCCGGTGGTGGCCGAAATGTGTCGCAAGCCGCGTGGGTTGGTGTTGGTGACCGGTCCCACCGGATCGGGCAAGTCGACCACCTTGGCGGCGATGATCGACAAGATCAACACCGACGAGCCCGGCCACATCGTCACCATCGAAGATCCGATCGAATTTTTGCACGAACACAAAAGCAGCATCGTCAACCAACGTGAAGTCGGTCTCGATACGTTTTCTTTCAAGAAGGCGCTCAAGTCGATTTTGCGCCAAGACCCCGACGTCGTGCTGATCGGCGAACTTCGCGATCTGGAGACGATTGAAGCCGCTCTCACCGTCGCTGAAACTGGCCACTTGGTGTTCGGCACTTTGCACACCAACGGAGCGGTGCAGACCGTCAACCGAGTCATCGACGTGTTTCCGGCACATCAGCAGTCGCAGATTCGCGCCCAGCTTTCGTTCGTGCTCGAAGGCGTGCTCTCGCAAGCGCTGATTCCCAAGCAGGGTGGCGGCCGCGCCTTGGCGCTTGAGATTTTAGTGCCGACAGCGGCGATCCGGAATCTCATTCGCGAAGACAAAGTGCACCAAATTTATTCGCAAATGCAGCTCGGACAGGCCAAACTAGGGATGCAGACGCTCAATCAGTGTTTGTTAGCGCATTACAATCGAAAGTATCTTTCGATGGAGACCGCGCTCGAATACAGCCCCGATCCAGAGGAGCTGAAGAACATGATGGCGAGCAGTGTTGGGCAGATGCCGGGCCCCAAGAGGCCGGGCAAGTAGCCAAAGGTTGAAGGAGTGTAGATGCCTGTTTTTGCGTGGGAAGGTCGCACCAGAAATGGGGAAAACAAGAGCGGCCAGATGGAGGCCGAGAGCGAGCCGGAAATCGCCAACCGGCTGCGCGCGCAGGGCATCACCCTCAGCAAAGCCAAGAAGAAAGCACGCGGTATCACACTCAAGGTGCCGTTTGGCGGTGGCGTTAAAGAGAAGGATCTGGTGGTCTTCACTCGGCAGTTTGCCACCATGATCGATGCCGGCCTGCCGATCGTGCAGT
>JAHFDU010000278.1 GCA_023248835.1 Myxococcales bacterium
ACCGGTGTAGTGGCGCCTGCGTTGCCAATGACGTCAACGCTTGCGGCAGCAGCTGCACGGTTTGCGATGTGCCGACGCACGGGCAAGCCACCTGCGACGGCTCGAATTGCGGTTTTACTTGCGACGGTGGCTATCAACCAAGCGCCGGCAGCTGCGTGCCGGTCGCAAGGGGGATCCGCTCGATTGCTCTGGGCGACAGCCATACCTGCGCGGTCAAGGAATCAGGAGCAGTATTTTGTTGGGGCTACAACAAATACGGAGAACTTGGCAATAACTCCGGCATGCCGAGCAACACTCCAGTCGCGGTCGCGGGGCTCACTTCCGGCGTCACCGCGATCGACGCATATGATGGCCGCACTTGCGCACTGCTAAACAACGGTTCGGTCAAGTGTTGGGGCAGAGGCCAAGGCGGCACGCCAACCGATGTTACAGGCTTTACTGCCGGCGTCACTGCGATCAGCGTTGGAGGGGACCACGGTTGTGCTGTGCTCTCTACCGGGGCGGTCCAGTGTTGGGGCGCGCATTTCTGTGGCCAGCTCGGCGATGGTCGCGATGGTCTCGATGCCAGCAGCGCCACACCGGTGGATGTCGTCGGACTTTCTGCCGGCGTAGCGTCGATCTCGGCCGGCTTTGACTACTCCTGCGCACTCCTTCGTTCGGGCGGAATCAAATGCTGGGGATCGGAAATGAGAGCCGGTGGTCAAAATTTTGGTCAAATCGGAAATGGCAGCAACGCGGGTAGCACCACTCCGGTCGATGTTTCTGGGCTCACCTCCGGAGCGGTGGCAGTAAGCAGCGGCAGCGCCACTTGCGCTCTGACCGCCGCGCGTACCGCAAAATGCTGGGGTCGTGGAGACAGCGGTGAACTTGGCAATGGATTGAAAAACAACAGTAACACGCCGGTCGATGTCATTGGAATTTCTGGTGCGGTGTCGTTGAGCGCGCGAGGATTGCATGCTTGTGTCGTGCTCTCAAACGGAGCGCTCAAGTGCTGGGGATACGGCGGTGATGGACAACTCGGCAACGATCAAACGGTCGACAGCAGTACCCCAGTCGATGTCTCGGGGCTCAGCTCGGGCGTCGTCGCGGCGGCCGCCGGCATTTCACACAGCTGTGCACTACTTTCGGACGGCAAACTCAAATGCTGGGGAAACAACGATTCCGGCCAAGTTGGCGACGGCACCAACAACAACGAGCGCCATACGCCGGTCGATGTTGTGGGATTTTAAGGTCGTAGCCGTTCACGCTCCCCCTGTCCGTGCACCCTGAGCGGAGCGCAGCGAAGTCGAAGGGCGAAGCAAGTCCAGTCTGCCCTTCGACAAGCTCAGGGCGAGCGGGCCGTGAACGCTTACCTAAGTTCAAAAGCCGCGCTAGCCGGCTACCAGGTGCCTGCTGTGTTACTTGAGAGGGAACGGTGCCCCGATCGCCGAGCAATAACGCTGCAGCGTCGAGAGCCGGGCGCATCACGGCGAGACGCCGCGTCACCGATTCATGGAATGTTCGGGAACTTGCCGCGGCTCGAGTGCCAGAAACGGAGCACTTCGATTGACGCGCCATCGTCTGCAAGGGCGTAGTACACGTGGTAGCGTACTCGGCTCAGGGTCAGCCGGCGGACGCCGGGAAGCCGGGTGTTCAACGCTCGCGCGCCCACCCCTGGTTGAGTGCGTATCAGGTCCAGTCCGCGTTGCAGATCATCTTTGAGCGCATCGGGTACCGCGGTTCGATTCGAACGCCACCATTCAAGCGCAGCCGTGATCTCTTCGCTGGCATCTTCCGCGATGTGGAGCTGCAGGCGCTTCATTTTCGCCTACCGGAGACGACCAAAGAACTCGTCACCGTCGACGAATTTCCCGTTCTTGACCTGCTCGATGGCGTGGAGGAGTTCGGCCTCTTCTTGAGGCCCGAGCTCAAACGTTTCATTGTCTTCGTGGGCCAGGACGGTAACGGTTGCTCCCTCCTGAAGCGGTTCTCCCTCTATGACCACCTTGCCACCCACAACTCTTCCTGTAGCGAGTTTCATCATCGACCTCTTAAGCTAGCAATCTACCAGATCTCGAGCGGGTGGCTACTTCAGAGGGAACGGTGCCCCGATCGCCGAGCAATAACGCTGCAGCGTCGAGACTCTTACATCGCCACCGGCTTCGAGCTTGCTGATCACTGACGCAGACGTACTCATGCGCGCCGCCACTACCGTTTGGCTGAGCCCACGCTTTTGGCGCATCACCGCGAGACGCCGCGTCCATTTCTTTCTGAGTCGCGCCTCGGCTTCGGCTACGAGGCGAGGGAAATTTGGATTTCTAGCCGTCCGTTCAGCAACGATTTCCTCTAAGAAATCTCTCGCCATGTAAAATATCTCCTCTTCGCCATATCTTTTAAAGCATATCTCATAAGCTATCAGTGAACCAGCGTTTTCTTGACTCTCCCTCTCTGCCGCCAATCGTAAAGCCGGCGTTCAGCGAGCTCGAGCTCGCTCTTCGGAGTTTTTTGCGTCTTCTTGGCAAAAACCACCAGCGACAAGAGAATGTGGCTGTAGCGTCCCTCGAGTGAAAAGAGGACGCGAAAACTTCGGGCCTTGCAATCAATTCTCAACTCATAGAGATCCCCGCGCAGGTGTCTTGCGGCGTGAAGGCCAACTTTGAGGATGGTTTTCATTGCGGCGGCGATCTCAGCCATCTCATCATCGGGGAGTGTGTCAAAGAACTTCTTGATCGGCCGTGCTCCAGACGCAGTCCGATACTCTCGCCAACGGCGCCGATGTCGGTTGGATCGAACAGTGGTCACACCGGTGCTCATTCGGGTTTGTTATCGGCAACACCTGCAACAAGGTTGCGTTAAATTAAGAGTGGCGGTGCCGTGCATCGAGCAAATCGTCGAGCGATCGGTACTTGCGCACGCCGGGAGGAAAACGCCACGGGCGCAAGCGATAGGCAATCGCGCTGAGCTCGAACACAAGGCGGAACCCGGGTCGAGCGGACGGCGAGGCGGCGGGCCGGGCATGTCAGCCACCGAATGGAAGCGCCGCACTGGCATCTACTTCTCCTTCAGATCGAAATGAATGCGCAAGGTTTCGGCGTCGAATCTGCTTGGCTTCGTCCAATTCCATTCGCAGAAAGTTTATCACGCCTGAAGCAGGTGTTCTTCTATTCCGATTCCGCAAAGGCGCTGCGCATTCGCTCCACTTCAGCGCCACGTAGTCCAATGCGCTTGGCTTGCTTTTGCCAGCCGGCGACGACGGCTTTGGTTTGGTCGAGGATCTGCCGCGCACCAGCGTTCTCCAATCGATAGAGTTCTGCGGTGGCGAGGATGGCTTTCAAGTTTGGTGTGGCGCTGGATCCGTCGAGGCGCAGCGAATGTTCGCCTTTGCTCGGGCTCGGATTGAGGTCGTACGCGGGCGAGAGACGCCAGCCTGATGGCTCGCGCATAAAACCGTGGTTGCGCAAATGATCATCACGATTGCCGACCAGAACATTGAACACGACGCGACGAAAAAGCTGCTCGAGATCTTCGTCGATGTGGTCCGCTGCGCCGTAATCGGAGAGGAATTCAGCCAGATCAAGGTAGCCCGCGTCGGCATCACCATCCTGACGCTCGAGCAGTGTCATGGCGGAGGCAAACATGCGACGACGGTGGCCCGATCGGTCGAAGCGAGCGACGCAAAAAGTTGCATGGCGCTGGGTGAGCGACTCTATTCGTGCCTCGGGAACCGAAATGCCGGCGCGCTTGGCCAGTTGGTGGACGACGAATTCCCACGCGCCTACATCATAACGGTCGTCACGGGCCGGGAATTTCGCGATCCAGAGCCTGCCTTTGTCGTCGGTGAAGTTGGCTTTAGGGCGAGCGCCGCCGAGCGAGGTCCCCGGAGCAATCAGCATCGCGAGCCACTGTTCGTACTCTGGAATCTGGTCGACGCCGGGATCTTCCAGTCGCTGACTGAGATTGGCCAGTTCGCGCAAACGCGCGATTGGCGGCACCGGATGGTCGCTGTGATCGAGAAAGGGACCGCCTTCTGCAGAGCGAAATCGCAGCGCGCCGAGGCGTGTCTGATCGTGCACCCCGAGCAAAAAATCCATCTCTTGCAGCGCGCGCATCTTGCGACCCTCACGTGCGGCCAGAGCAGCTTCGCGCCTTTCGATGAGCACTCGGCCCCAGCGATCGGGCGCTGAGTCCATAAAAATGCCAAACGCCGGTGCGCTCGAGGGTGGATGTTGCTCGCCGCTCCACAGTTCAAGCCGCGGATCGAGCATGAAGGCGTGCTCACTCTTGAGCCATGACTCGTCGTACTCGAACGCGGCGCCGAGATCGGTGCGAACCGGGTGTCGGTAGAGGGTACCGATTTTTTGCTCAATCCCGAGCTCGGCTGCGTCCAAGAATACCTCGAACGATTCGCGATGGGCTTTAGTCGCCATCGCTGCCTCGCCTGCGCACCCTTGGCTGAGGCAGCCTCAGGTCTTGAAGTTTGCGCCCGAGTTCGTCGTCGCGCGCCACCGCGTCGAGATCTTTTTCCAGACCAAGCACCCGCAGCGCGCGTACGTAGGTACCGAACGCGATCGTCGGGTCGCCCTTTTCTAGTCGGCTTAGGGTGTCACGCGAAATGCCGACGCGCTGTGAAAACAGCACCATCGAGATGCGCCGCCGCAGCCGAGCGGCCCTGAGACGCAGGGCAAGCGCCTCCATCTGTTTTTCGGCAGCCGGAAACGGGTGCTGAAACGATCGACCCATGTCTGATACTATATGCTAATCTCGTAACACTGTCAAAAGTATCAGACGTTATGAAGTCAGTGCCCTGCTAAGTCGTTGTAACGTTGACGCGATTGCGTCTGGCAGTTCGTCGACGTTGTCGTTGTCGCGGTAGTTGTTGACGGCGACGGCGACGTGAACGATCTCAGTTGAGTCATCACCGTCGGCAGTGCTTCTCGTGGAATAGATCGTCGCCGTCGCCGACAAGGTCAACAGCGCGGATCGATCACGTCAACGGTGATTTCAGTCTACGCTAGCGTGGGTAGTCGACGATCAGCGGATCCGCGGTTTGAGCTTTGGCAGGATTTTTTGCTTTCTTTTTGGCGCTGGCGTGGACACGGGCGATCGGACGCACGGACGGGGTGGGCGGTTTGACGGGCGCGAGCACCAAGTTGAGTTGTTGGTCGTGATCGAACGTCGCCAGCAGTGAACTCGGCTCATATCCGTCGAGGCGCGCTTTGACAAAGTGTTGCAGCTCGCTCTTGGCGACGGTGAGCTCAAATGGATTCAATATCGTTTTGTCGTCGAGAAAAAGCGTCGCTGCTGGAGGCGCAGCACTCAAATGGATTCGCACGACGACAGGTACAGCGGGCGGCGCGGGGGTGGCCACTGGCGCTGCGGCGGGCCTCGCCATCGGCTGTGGCGCTCGACGAAGAAAAACCAACAGCGTCACGCTCAAGGCTACGAGCGCGGCCAGGAATGCGCCGATGGAGCGCCGCGAAGGTTGCAGTCGCGGAATCATTTCGTCGGTGACCGAAACCGCGCCGACGGTGCGCAGCGCCGCTACCACCTCTTCTGCGGATTGAGGCCGGCGC
>JAHFDU010000008.1:0-3867 GCA_023248835.1 Myxococcales bacterium
CGATGCGCCAACTCGTCGGTGTGTCGCTTGCGGCCGGATCCTTTTCGCTTGCCGCCCCACGTCTTGTATTGGAAAGACTGCTGTCTATTCTTCTCTCTCACGTTGACTAGGCTAACATTTTTTCACGAGTTGTCAATCGCTTTTTTTTGCTGGTTGAACAAAAAAGCGCGCTTCGGATCTTGGCGCCGGCGTTGTGCTTGCAGACGGCGAGCGCCGCCAACAGCTCACGGCCGACAGCCTACAGTTTCGGATTCATTCATGAAACCACCTGCTCTAGTCGCTCCTTTCAAGAGCGAATTTACGGGAGGGTCAACGCGATTTTGCGATTTTTCTCCACTGTCAGCTGTCGGCTGTCGGCGGTGGTAAGAATCGCGAAGCGCGAATCAACGCCGACTTCCGGGCGCCCCTGGCGGCAAGATTACTTCCTTCCCGCTTCGGCGACCTCTTTTTGATACATCATCAGCGGTTGTTGCTGGGCGTCGATGACCTCTTCGTTGATCATCACCTCTTTGACGCTCACCGACGAGGGTAGCTCGTACATGATATCGAGCATGGCGTTTTCTAAAATGGAGCGCAGACCGCGGGCGCCCGATTTGTGTTTGAGCGCGGCGCGCGCCACGGCGTGCAGCGCGCCTTTGTTAAACTTGAGTTTGACGCCGTCCATCTCGAACAGTTTTTGGTACTGTTTAATGAGCGCGTTCTTGGGCTTTATCAGAATGTCGACCAGCGCCTCTTCAGAAAGTTCATGCAAGGGCGCAATCACTGGCAGCCGGCCAACGAATTCCGGAATCATGCCGTACTTGAGCAAGTCCTCGGGTTGAACTTCTTTGAGATATTCCCAGATTTTCTTCTCACTCTTGGAGGTAATCTTGGCGCCAAAGCCCATCTGCTTCTGGCCGATGCGATTCTCGATGATGTCTTCAAGTCCGGTGAACGCGCCGCCGCAGATGAACAAAATGTTGGTGGTGTCGACCTGTAGAAATTCCTGCTGCGGATGTTTGCGCCCGCCTTTGGGCGGCACGCTGGCAACGGTGCCTTCGATGATCTTGAGCAGCGCCTGCTGTACGCCTTCGCCCGAGACGTCGCGCGTGATTGACGGGTTGTCGCTCTTGCGCGCGATTTTATCGATCTCGTCGATGTAAACGATGCCGCGCTGGGCGCGCTCGATGTCGTGATCGGCGCTCTGCAAAAGATTGACGATGATGTTTTCGACGTCTTCGCCAACATAACCAGCTTCGGTCAGATTGGTGGCGTCGGCGATGGCAAACGGCACGTTCAAAATCCGCGACAACGTCTGGGCCAAGAGCGTCTTGCCGCAGCCGGTCGGGCCGAGCAGCAAAATGTTCGATTTTTGTAGTTCGACATCATTGTCGGTCGAAGCCGGTGCGCCGAGCTTGGCGTCGATGCGCTTGTAGTGGTTGTGCACCGCCACCGCTAAAATTTTCTTGGCGCGATCTTGCCCGATCACATACTCGTCGAGGACGGCTTTGATGTCGGCCGGCTTGGGCACCGACTGCTGGCCGATCGACTGCTCCTCTTTTTCAATTTCCTCGTCGATGATGTCGTTGCACAGACCGATGCACTCGTCGCAGATGTAGACCGTCGGCCCGGCGATGAGCTTCTTGACCTCTTTCTGGTTCTTGCCGCAGAAGGAGCAGCTCAAATTGCCGTGGCCGTCATCGCGCCGTTTCTCCATCGTCTTACTTCTTCTCGTCCTTCTTCTTCACCAAGATTTCGTCGATGCAGCCGTACTCTTTGGCTTCGATCGCCGACATAAAGAAGTCGCGCTCAGTGTCGTGCTTGACCTTGTCGATGGGGTGGCCGGTGTGCTTGGCCAAGAGCGCGTTCATCTGATCGCGCGTCTTCAATATTTCCTTGGCATGAATGTCGATGTCGGTCGCCTGGCCCTGAAAACCGCCGAGCGGTTGATGCAGCATGATGCGCGCATTCGGCAACGAATAGCGCTTGCCCTTGGCGCCGGCCGCGAGCAGCCAGGCGCCCATCGAGGCCGCCTGCCCCATGCAAATCGTCGCCACGTCACAGCGCACATACTGCATGGTGTCGTAAATCATCATGCCGGCGGTGACCAGCCCACCCGGCGAATTGATGTACAGCATGATGTCTTTGTCGGGATCCTCGGCCTCGAGGAACAGCATCTGGGCGACGATGATGTTGGCGATCTGATCGTCGACCGGGGTGCCCAAGAAAACGATGCGATCCTTGAGCAGCCGCGAAAAAATGTCCCAGCCACGCTCGCCGCGGTGGGTCTGCTCAATCACGGTGGGAATAATGAAATTGCTGGTGCCGAGTGCGCCCTGCCGATCGTCGTCCGTGCGGTGAATGGGCATGAGGTCCGCTCCGATCATGAAGGTTAGATTGCCGCCTTATATGATCTTTGATCGGCTTAGCAAAAGGTCAAGGGTTTTCTCTTCTCTTATTTGATAACGCAGCGCTTGTAGCTTGCCCTCTTTTTGCAACTCCGCCTTTACTTTTGCGCTGTTCTTCTCGCGCGCCTCGGCCATTTCGCTCAGGCGCTTTTCTAAATCAGCGTCGGTGGTCTCGATCTTTTCCTTCTGTCCAATGGCGTCGACCAACAGCGCCGCCCGCACTTCATCATTCGCCGCTTCACGCAATTCGTCGCGCAAACGGGTTTCGGCGCCGGTATCGAGCTTGGGATCGAGTCCACGCAGCGCCAGGGTCATCTTGGCGCGCTCGACCATGGTATCGAGTTGCCGTTCGACCAGCGCCGGGGCAATCGCAAATGCATTGCGCTTGCACAACGCTTTGAGTAGCTCCTGCTTCAGTTCCGCTTCGGCGCGTTTTTTGTCCTCGTCAATCAATTTTTCGTGCAACTTGGCGCGCAACTCATCGAGCGTGTCGGCTTCGCCCGTGTCTTTGGCAAATTCGTCGTCGAGCGCCGGCATCTGCTTTTCGCGCGCTTCGGTAATCGTGACTTGCAAACGGGCCTCGATCGGATCGCCTTCGGCTTGTGGCACCTGCAAACTCACCGCATGATCGACCGCGTCGAGCGGAATGCCGTGCAACGCTTTGCCAAGACCGGGCACCGGCTCATACGCGCCCTGCGCACTGAGATCCACCGGCACTTGCTCGCGCGAAATCGCTTTGTCGCCGACCGTGCCGACCAACTTCACCAACAAGATGTCGCGATCGGTGGTGACCTTGGGATCGCGATTCTCAATCGCTTTGTACTCGGTGAGCTCTTCCCGTTTGCGCTCGAGCGCGCGGGTCACTTCCTCGTCGCTGACCCGCGGGGCGCGACGGTGCAGCTCGATGCCTTCGTAGTCTTGCGGAACAATTTCGCCGCGCACTTCGACCCGCGCCGAATAGTGAAACGACTCTCCCTTGTGCATGTGCACGTCATTGACCACCGGCTCGGCCACTGGCTCAAGCGAGTGTTCACTGGCGGCCATCACGAACGACTCTTGCACCAACTCGCGGGTCACCTGCGCCTCGACCTGCGGGCCGTACATCCGCTCTAAAATGTTGCGCGGCACCTTGCCTTTGCGAAATCCCTTGAGCGCCACATCGCGACCGAGTTTGCGGTAGGCGACGTCGAGCTTTTGCGCCACCGCCGGCCACGGAATCTGCACCGCAACTTTCTTCTCTACTTCGGAAACATTCTCAATCGTGACTTGCATAGGACCTCACTGTAGTAAGAGCCGAGGATTTTGCACGAGGGGGGAAGATAATCAAGCTTGACGTAAGGGGGCATGAAATTGCTCGAGTCAATGCGTTGCTCTATTGTTGTGAATGCAAGCAAACCGAAGCGATCGTCCCGCAGCTGGCCGGTGACAAATTGAGTTGGACCGAAGTCAAGCAGCGTTATCCCAACCAGTGGGTCATCCT
>JAHFDU010000008.1:3877-24387 GCA_023248835.1 Myxococcales bacterium
GAACAACGGTGAAGACGTCGCGGCCGGAGTCGTATTCTCACACAGTGCCCACAAACGCGAAGCGTTGGCCATGACAGACAGTCTTTCATCCATTACGCTTCGCTGGACGGGGAAAATTGAGAACCTCCCGTTCGCGACACTGATGAATGTACGCCGTTCAGTTTGATCCAAAAGAGTTGGTCATCCACGTGCGGCTTCGCATTTGGGGACCAGCGCGCGACTCCGACCTGCTGTTTGTTTTCGACACCGGAACCAAACGGACCGTGGTCGACACCGCCGCCATCGATGCACTTGGCTACGGCGCCAGCATGGGTAACGCGTTGACGACGCTCACCGGCGTCGACGGCAAACAGCAAGGTTACCGACTCAAGGTTGATCGGTTCGATGCCCTTGGAATGTCGCTCGAAGGTTTCAACGTCTTCTGCCATGACTTCGATGAGACGCTTGGCATTGACGGTTTGATCGGCATGGACTTTATTGCTGGCAGAGTGGTCACCATCGACAACGTTCTGGGCCTGCTCAAGGTCGAGTCATAGCCCGTCGTCGCACCCAGGAAGGGAAGAAGTTAAGTTGTTAAGACCGTCCCCAAATCCCCCAAATCCTCCCCGCCACGAGTACTTAGTCCGAGTTCTGCCACGTCAGAACCGCACGAACTGGGGCATCGAAGCCTTCGAGGGGAGTTTGCTCACTAAGAAACATCTTGGCTAGAATGACATGAATCCACGCCTCTGTAGATTCCTCAGTTCGCGCTCGATCGATGCTGATTCCGGTATACGCGGGGGCATGCTTTTTTAGAATGTTCTCTACAGCATCGGCTTCCTTTGGCAGTAAGCGCCAGCCACCGTTCCCGGTGTAAGCCGGGCTTTGGAAAAACTCATACAATTCGTCGTCACATGCTTCGTAGATGGGTACATAAAAACCCTCGTACTCGGGTTGCAAACAACAATTGCCGCCAACTTGATTGTAGAAAAAAAGGTTCGTTGGCCATTCGATGATCAGGCCTGGTCCTTGGACGTCGTAAAGGCAAACTCGCTTTCGAGCCATCTTATAGACAACAATACTCCACTATCGCACCAATCTCACTGTGGCCGCCCCGACGAACGCGATCTCAGACGCTACGTTGTCCTCCTAGTGAGAAATTTTCTCGAGGAGCCGCCGACCTGTAATCCGCTGGTCAGCGACGATCAGACGCACTTCTGGGCGGTGGGAGTGTACGTGCCGTAAAGCGAGTCGGGTTCACGTCAAAATTCGCTGCAGCACCGATCCTTTGCTAGGCTTTTTCGGCATGCATCGGCTATTCGCGATACTCTTGTTTACTTTGATTACCGTCGACGCTCAGGCCAAGCGCCACTTGGTGGTGTTGCCCGGAGTGCCGATGCGACCGGGCGACATCAAGCCCTACCTGCCGCCGAAACTTGATCCGGAGCCGCCGCTTGAGCCCACCGAGGTCAAGACGGTTGAGGTGACTTCAGCCGAAGCGGTGATCGAAATGCGACCGTGGCCTTCGCCGATGGTGGGCAACGCGATAGGCGGCGCGCGCTTGCCGGTACGCGGCGTGGTCAAGGCCACCCGCGGCTGCTCGGGAAAAGTTTGGTACGCGGTCGAACCGTTCGGATACTTGTGCAGTCGAGAGGCCAAACCGACGACGGAAGCGCCGACCACAACGCCGGTGATTGAGGCGCTGCCTCATTCGCGGCTGCCGTTTCGCTACGTCATGGTGTTTGTCAAAGACGAAGAGAAGTTGCCGATGTGGACGACGGTGGCGGCGCTCGGCAATGGCGACGAACCGGAACGCCAACTCAAAAAAGGCGACACCGTGGCAATTCAAAAATCGTTTGAGTACGAGGGCGAGCGCTATTGGATCTCGGTCGAGGGCAAGGTGCTGCCGGCCAAACACACCGGCATGATGGGCACTGGCAGCGAATGGCACGGCGTTGACCTTGACGACAAGGTTGCGCTGCCGCTCGGTTGGGTGACGCCAGAGAGCACCAAAGCTTACGCCACGCCTCCGGCAGGCAAGCCGGGGCCAGCGACCGAGCATTTGGAACGGCGGACGCGGTTGTCGATTCTCGACGAGAAAATTGTCGGCAAGACACGCTGGCTCAAGGTAGTGGTGATAGCGCCGGCGCCGCCACGATCGGTGGGCGCGATCATGGAGGAGGGGGCGAAGAAGAAAGAGCCGCCTACGCCCACGCCCACGCCCACGGCTGCGAGTGAACTGTGGGTGGATGCGGCGCAGATCAATGAAGCGCGGAAACTGGATCGGCCAGCGACGGTTCCAGCCGAGGTTGAGCAATGGATCGACGTTGATCTGGGCGAGCAAGTGTTGGTAGCGTACGAAAAAGATACGCCAGTGTTTGCGACGCTGGTGTCGTCGGGGCGCGCAATTCCGACTCCGATGGGAACCTATCCGGTGTGGGCCAAAGTTTCGGCGATCACGATGAAAAATCAGCCCTACGAAGACAAGCCCTACTTCGTCAACAAGGTGCCATGGTCGACTTTTTTTCAGTGGCACAACGCAATTCACGGCGCTTACTGGCACGATCGGTTTGGCATCTCCAAGAGTCACGGCTGCGTCAATGTGGCGCCGCTCGATGCGCGTCACATTTTTGAGTGGGTCAAGCCTCCCCTGCCACCGGGATGGACCGGACTCCGGCCGCTTGAGCTGATGAAATCACCGACGGTGGTGGTGCGAAATTCGCACGCCAAAAAAATGTTTCGCCAAGATCGCCCGGTCGGGCCACCCGATCGAACGCTCGAGGCCGACCGACTAGAAGAGGCAGAAAAACGCCGCGCCGAAGAGGCGGCCAAGGCAACCCCGGCCACCCAGACCACTTCAGCCCCAGCGCCACCAGGTCCAGCGTCGCCAACCCCTCACTAGACTGAAATCATGTTATTTGCGCGGCTGGTAGTCGCGCTCGACCAGCGTCACCGCGCCGGCGCGAAAGGTGAAAGTAGGACGCGCGTCGTGCGAGCCCTGCCGCACGTCGATCATCAATCCGGGCGCGCCCAGCAGCACATGGCGACCGGCGGGAGGCATTCGCCTGCGGCTCTGGTTGTGGTTGGCCTCGCCCATCGGCATGCCGAGGCCGAAGAGCTCGCTGCGTTCGGTTGCTTCACAGACCAGGCTCCCCGCCGGCAAACGATCGCCGGTGCCGACGCCGACGCAGCGCAGCTCGACGGCGGCTTCGCTTTTTTGCGCCTTGGCCAGGTCACAGCTGCCCCAGCTGCTCTCATCGAAGCGAAGGGTGGCGACGGTGCCGGTGACCTGCCAGTGCCCGCGGAGCGCCACCAGCCGCAGCTCCTCGCTGGCGTGACGTTGCCGTTTAGCAGGGTCGGGCTCGTAGTGGTACTGCCCCTCGCTGACGTGGCTCGCATGCGAGCCCAGACAGGCGCGCGCGCTACCGTCGGCGGCGAGGGTCAAGCGCAAGACGCCGCGCACCCGCTCGTCGATGCGCAGCTCCGTGGTCACGAACTCTTCGAAGCTCATCGCCAGCGACATCGCGTAGTCGCCCGCCACCGGTGGCGAGGGCACCAGCTTGCCGACCACACTGGGCGCGAAGGTGACAGGTGGCGCGACGTCGGCGCGCGCGGACGCGACCATACCCAGCAAGATACACGCGCGCATGGCTCAAGTGTATCATACCAAGTCCACTGATCGAGACCGCCGTCGCTGAAAACAATATTGACGATCGGCGATCAGAAGATCAACGTGAGGCGATCTCAATCTGCACAATCTTCGGCGGGCATTTTCACGAGCTGGACGGATCCAAAGCAAGTGGAATCGATCAGGGCGGGCCGACAAAGCTACGCACTGACCCTTCGATAGTACGAATCAGCGCCTGCATCAAACTCTGACGGTCGACAAATTTAAAGGCAACGTTCTTGATCGTCGCCTCTTGTTAATTGAGGACTGCGTAAACCATGATCGCCCATTTCACGCCTCCAGTGTCGGGAAAGTCGGTTTTCGATGTGTTCTTCAAGCTAGGCCAACTTACGCCGGGGCGCGGAGTTTGGCGTCGCCCAGCTCGTCGTCGTCCTCACCTTCGACATCAGGCTCAACCGCTGCTTGCGCGCGCAGCCCCTCGATTCGCTCGGCCACACCGCGAAACTCAGCATCACGCTTGAGCACTTTGTCAAAATAGTAAATCGCCTCGCGCGCATCTCCCGCTCGCTCGTACACCTGCCCCAATTCGAAGTAGAGCGAAAGCGTCTCTGCCTCGGTGATGCCGTCGGCGTACAGGCCCTTTTTTAGTTGGCTCACCGCCTCGGGTAAATCGCCTTTTTGCGCGAGGCAAAGGCCGATCATCAAATGGCACTGTGCCACCCGCTGGTTTTGCGCCATCACCATTTTGAATTCGCGCACCGCGTCGTCGTACAGGCCCATCTCTCGGTAGGCGATTCCAAGATCGTGATGGGTATCGCCATCGTCCTCACCGCGCCCCTCCCCACCGTCGGGAAACAGCGATTTGACCGGAGGCCGGACATTGGCCGTTTCGGTCGCCCGGTTGATTGGCAACGGTGTTTCTGCCTCTCGCAGCGGCACCGACACGTCAGTTTTGACGTCGGTCGACGCTCGGCCGAACAGACCGCGCAATTTCGCCGCCACTGGTTCGTTGCCGGGATGGCGACGCTGCAGCCGCTCTAAAATGGTGCGCGCCTCGTCAAACAGCTGCTGGCGCACAAAAAAATCGGCGTCGTCGAGCTCCTCTTCGAGAGGCAGGTCGCCGAGCTCCGGTAGCGATGTCGGCTCGCCGCGCATCACCACCGGCGGCGCCGTCTTGGTAGGGCGCGGTGATTTCGAACTCTCTACGCGATCGGTGCGCACGATGAAATCGTCGTCGCGCTCATCCGATCCGAGCAAGGTGCCGAGCGATTGCATGCTATCCACAGGCCCGATCTCGACCTCCGCCGCGTCGTCGGTCAGATCTTCCGGCTCGCTTTCGACAGACTTCACCGCTCGCGTCTCGCTCTCCGCCGCTCGTTCGCGCTCGATCACCAGCGGAATCAGATCGTCTTCTTCTTTGGCCGCCTCCGCCTCCCTTTCTGCGGTGACGATCTCGTACTGGCCAGTGGAAAGCTCGACCGCAACGTCCTCGGAGAACCCAGCATCCTCGACGGGACGAGCGTCGCCCACCACGCCTAGAGCTTCGCGATCGGTCGGATCGATTTCCAAGATCTCGTGCATGTAGCGCCGCGCTCGCGGTGCATCCGCACTGTGTGCGAGCGACTTGAGTTCACGGACCGCGTCGTTCGGGCGCCCCACCGTCAAGTACAGCGCCTTGAGCTTTTCGCGCGCCTCGACGTGACCCGAATCGAGCGCAAACACGCGCTGCAGATGATCGATCGCTTTGGTGTAGAGCTCGTACTTCACGTACACATCGGTTTCACTGAGCAGGCCAGCGATGAGCTCCTCGGGCCGTCTCGGCGCCGGCGCCGGCGTTGAAACCGTGCGCCGCTGCTGTGGGAGCGGCGGTGCCTGTGACGCCATCACCATCGCGGGCTTGGCCGGCGTATGGGGGGTCTGCAGCGCCTCGTCGGCATCCTCGACTCCGGTCGACGGTGCGCGCTCAAACTCGGTCTGCGCCGGCGTTGAATGCGGGCGTGCCGGCGCGCTTGCTCGCCCCGCCAACCCCGCGCGAGCATCCGCATCCTGCGGCGACAACACCAAGACACGACGAAACACCTCGTCGGCGGCGCGACGATCACCGGAGTCTTGATAAACCCGCGCCTGCTCTTTGAGCACCGTCACCGCCTTTTGTGGCTGCTCGAGTGCGGCAAAGGCATCCGCAAGTAGGCCGAGTACCTCGGCGTCGTGCGGATCGGCTTTGAAACAAAGTTGCAATTTGGGCAGCGCCCGCCGTGGATCGCTCCTGCCCAGATGGACGCGCGCAATGTCCTTGGCGAGTGCGCGATTGTCCGGCGTCAGCGTCAGTAGCCGCTCGGCGACTTGCAGATAGCCTTCCCCATTCTTCTGCGCCCGCATCTGCTCAGCGGCGCGGCCAAACTCGTCGATCGCCTCACGCTGCATCTGCTCTTTGACGTAAACTTCGCCGAGTTTGCGACGGGCGTCGACATTCTCAGGATCGAGTTCGACAATTTGTTTCATCGCCGCAAGCGCGTCTTTGGTGCGGCCCTCGGCGGTAAAAAACGCCGCCATCGCCTCGTACTGATCACGCGCGTCGGGAAGCAGACCAAGCTGTTTGTACAAATCGGCCAATCGCTGGTTGATCTCGACTTGGCGCGGATCAACTTTGAGAATCTGTTTATAGACAGCGACTGCCTTGAGATAAAAACCCTGTTCCGCGTAGAACTCGGCCACCCGCTGCAGCGTGCTCGCCGCGTCGCTCTTCTTGCCAATCTTCGAGTACAGATCGGCAAGTTTGAGCCACACGCGCACGTCTTTGGGATCGTCGGCGACGACCTTCAAGAACTCTTTGATCGCTTTGTCGACCTGGCCCTTTTCGACCAGCTTCTGCGCCTGAGCGATCACTTTTTCTTTGTTCACAGCCAAGCGGACAAGGCTCCTAGTCTATAGACAGTCTTACAATTTTATCGGACATGGGCTAAATCGCAACCCTGGCAGGGGCGCCCGACAGTCCGAGCGCCGCCGACAGCCTACAGCTCACAGCCTACAGTCCGGAAAGTCATGATGTATGACACCCGAAGCGTGGGCAAAGTTCTCGCGCTGCATGAGCCGGTTGCACGCCGGGCAGGGAATGTAGCTCGCCTGGGTGTCCGGCGTCGCTCGGCGCACCGGCAGGTCGAGCAGGCCGGCACGAGCACGAGCACGAGCCCCCATCGCGTGGCGCGCCCCATTCGATAGACATCCTGTCTCAAGACCTCGGTCTCACGGCAAACAGAGCTTGTCACCGAACGTCCTGAGCCGGTCGAAGGGCAGCCAGTCGATCACCGAGGACGCGGGTAAATTGCTCAGTCGTCGCCGCCACCATGTGCTCCTCGTCCCAGTAGAGCGCTTCATCGGAAAGACCGACCGGCCAATCGCCGAGAAAATGGGCGCCGGTTTGCTCGCTCAGCCGCGTCACCGAAGAGCGAAAATCGCGCCACGCGGGTGTTGCGTGCAACTTGCCCTCGAGCCAGTGCGACATCGGCAACTCGAGCAGGTACACTTCAATGTGGCGGGCCCGCAACGCAGTGACCGCGCGAGTAAGGCCTTCCCATTTGTAGCCTCCAAAACGCAATTCGCCGACGTCGTGCTCAAGCCGGGGACGATTGGTGGCGACGAAAGCGGCACGATCGCCGACAATCCCCTCAATCACCCAATTGCGGCCCGCCGCAGTGCGAAGCTCAAACGGCTTGGGGTGGCGGGCTGCCCCGACGAGCCCGAGGCGCAGCAACAGCGGCTCGAGTCGGCGGTTGAGGCTCTCCCACTTTGACCACAGCAGATTCGACTGCACCGACTGCCGATAACGATACAAACCGACGTACTTGCCCAGTGCTACATCGAGACGCATCTCGAGCGGCAGCGACGGCAAAGTGGCGACTGCGTTCGCCGCCTCGGGCCGAATCACTCCCATTCGATTATTGACGTCGGCATCGTTGAGCGAAAGCGGCGACACTTCGATCAGCACGACATCCCGATCGGGTCGAAGCACATCCTTTTGCAACATCGCCAAGTTTAGAAAATGGAGCGCGTCCCAACCACCACCGATGTAGGCCACAACATCGACGACCGTGCCAGAAGAGAGCTGGTGTTTGAGCGCCAGAGGATCGATGCCAGCATCGAAGCGTGAATTGCCAAACAGAGAAACAAACCGGTCGGCCGCATCGACCTGGGCTGCAGAAGGCGCCAGCGGCTGCGGCCGATAATGTCGCCCGATTTCGTGGCCTGCCAGCAGCGGCACTGCCAACACCAACGCTAACAGCCCAAGCGCCGACGGAAAAAAATTCTTCGCGGCCGCACCCGGCACCGAAGATTCCGCCACCGCGACCCTTTCAGAACTGGAAGTAGATAAACGCATTGGAGGAAGCTCCTAACAGCATGTAGACCACCAGCACACCACCCATCAGTGCCGAAAATAGCAGCGGCCCGCCGAAAGGCGCGCGCAACAACAGACGCGGACGCAGCGGCCGCACCAACCAATAGGCGATCACCAACAGAGTGACTCCAAGCACGCTCGGTAACATTTCGCGCGTCACGTGCAAACTGAGGCTGGCGATGCCGCGAAAAATCTCCGCCGCGTCGGCAAAGCTACGCGCGCGAAACAGCACCCAGGCGGCGCAGACAAGATGAAAGGTCAGGAGCGTGCGCACCACGCGGGACAAGCCAGACAAGTGCTTCTCTGGCTGCACCCCAAGCGCGCGCTCGACCGCCAGATAGATTCCGTGCAGGCCGCCCCAGGCGACAAAGGTCCAAGCGGCGCCGTGCCAGAGCCCGCCGAGCAGCATGGTCAAGCACAAGTTGATGTAGGTGCGCGCGTGGCCTTTGCGATTGCCACCGAGGGAAAGGTAGAGATAGTCACGCAACCAATGCGAAAGCGTCATGTGCCAGCGTCGCCAAAAATCGGTGATGCTAGTTGCCAGATAAGGCGCGTTGAAATTTTCCGGCAGCTCGATGCCAAACCAGCGCGAGGCGCCGCGCGCGATGTCGGTGTAAGCCGAAAAATCGAGGTAAATCTGAAACGCGTAGGCATACACTCCGACCAGCAGCTCGAGTGAGGTGTAAGTGTGGGGATGGAGAAAAATCGGATCGGCCACTTTTGCGAGCCAATCAGCGCCGAGAAGTTTTTTGCAATAGCCAAGCGCCAAGAGTTGCAGCCCGGAAAAGAAACGCTCGCGGGTCACCGGTGAAATGTTGCCGAGCTGCGGCACCAGTTCAGCCGGACGAATGATCGGGCCGGCGATCAAATGCGGAAACCAGGTGACAAACAGCGCTAGATGAAGGGGCGATCGCACCGGCTGCAGGCGGCGGCGATAGACATCGATGGTGTAGCTCATCGACTCGAAGGTGTAGAACGAAATTCCGAGGGGCAGCGTCAACTCAAGTGGCGGTAGGTGGAAACCCACGGCATCGAGCGTGCGCAGAAAAAAGCCGTAGTACTTGAACAGGCAGAGCGAACTTAGATTGACTACAAGTGAAACCACCACGATCCATTTTCGCCGCGAGGTCGACTCGCTGCGGCTAAGCCAATACCCGCAGCTCCAATCGACGCACAGCTGGGCGGCGATCAACGCCAAATAGGGCACGCTCCAGCTGGCATAAAAATAAACGCTGGACACCAGCATCACCGCGCGGCGAAAACGCCCCGGCACCAAGTGAAACACCAGGAAGGTGAAGAGCAGGAACGCGGCAAAGTGAAGGGTGGTGAACAGCATTCAGTTAAGCGGCGAATCGCTCGAGAAAGTGGGTGTCGAGCTGGCCGCTACAAAAATCGGCATCGCGAACAATGCGCCGATGCAAAGCCAGATTGGTGGCGATGCCTTCGACGACGAATTCCTCAAGTGCTCCTCTGAGCCGCGCGATCGCATGCGGGCGATCTTCGGCATGAACCACCAGTTTCGCCAATAGCGAATCGTAGTCGGGCGGCACCGCGTAGCCCTCGTAAACGTGGGTGTCGACGCGCACGCCAAAACCTCCGGGCAGGTGCAGCGCCGAAATCCGGCCGGGGGAGGGCGCGAAGGTCTCGGGGTCTTCGGCGACGATGCGGGCCTCGATGGCGTGACCTCGCGGCCGCGGCCGTCGAGCGAACGGAGACGAAAGCGGCACTCCGGCAGCGACAAGTATCTGTTCGCGGATCAAATCAAGTCCGGTGACCATCTCGGTGACGGTGTGTTCGACCTGGATACGCGGGTTGACCTCCATAAAATAAAAATTGCCGCGGTCGAAAAGAAATTCAAACGTTCCGACGTTCTGATAACCAAGATCGCGGCAGGCGCGCTCGCACAGCGAGAACAGGGTGGCCCGCGCTTCGTCGGTGAGTACCGCTGCGGGCCCCTCTTCGAGAATTTTCTGGTGACGTCGCTGAATCGAACATTCGCGATCGGAAAGCGCCACCACCTGCCCGTACGCGTCGGCCACCATCTGGACTTCAATGTGGCGTGGCGACGGCAAATATTTCTCGGCGTAGAGATCGCCCGACCCAAAACCGGCGAGCGCTTCGGCGCGTGCCAGCTCGTAGCTCGCCGGCAAACTTTCGGCGTCATTCACGATCTTCATGCCGCGTCCACCCCCGCCAGCCGCCGCTTTGAGCATCACTGGAAACCCGATGCGTTCAGCACGCGCGATCGCATCGGTCGCCGATTCTAGGCGACCACTGCCCGGCAAGATCGGTACCCTCGACTCCGCCATTCGCAGCCGGGCCGAGATCTTGTCACCGAGCAGTCGCATCAGTGCTGGCGGCGGCCCGATGAAAGCAATGTTGCAGTTGGCGCAGGTCTCGGCAAACGCCGCGTTCTCGGCCAAGAAACCGTAGCCGGGATGAATCGCATCGGCGCCACTGACTTCGGCCGCGCTGATGATCGCCGCCGTGCTCAAATACGACTCTTGGGCCGGCGCCGGCCCAATACAGATCGCCTCGTCGGCGAATTTCACGTGCAGCGAATCAGCGTCCACGACCGAATGTACCGCGACCGATCGAATCGACATCTCGCGGCAGGCGCGGACGATGCGCAATGCAATTTCACCCCGATTGGCGATCAGGATCTTCTTGAACACCAGTTATTCCTGCCGAATCTTGAACAGCGGCTCGCCGTATTCGACCGATTTGCCGTTCTCAATCAGGATCTGCGCGATGGTTCCGTCGAGTTCCGATTCGATTTCGTTCATCAGCTTCATCGCCTCGACGATACAGAGCACCTGCCCTTTGGTCACCCGATCGCCGACTTCGACAAAAGGCTTGGCCTCGGGATTGGGCGCTCGATAAAACGTGCCGACAAATGGCGAAGTCACATAGAGGTTGCTGCCACTCGCTGCGGTCTGTGCTGAAGCCGCAGGCTCGGTCGCAGCGGTAGCGCCAAAGCCGGCGCTCGATGATCCCAGCCACAGCCGGATTTTCAGGTCGGCGTCTTCGTACTCAAGCTCGCCCAGACGTTGGCGATGAAGCAGTTCGCACAGCGCTTCGACTTTGCCTAGTCGTGCCGCAAAGGGGTCGCTTGGATTTGACTTCGAAACTTTCTTTGGACTCAAGTCTTGGCTCCATCGAGCGCGTCGCACAAAGCGGTCAGGCCGAGATAGTAGGACGCAGCACCAAAGCCACAAATCGCTCCGATGCACGCGCCGGCGATCTGCGAATGGTGCCGAAACGTTTCGCGTGCGTAGACATTGGAAAGATGAACTTCGACCGCCGGCAGCGCCACCGCTTTGAGCGCGTCATAGATCGCGATCGAAGTGTGAGAATAGCCCGCGGCATTGATGAGAATGCCGCGCGCGCCCTTTTCTGCCGCTTGAATGAAATCGACCAGTTCGCCCTCGCGATTCGACTGATGAATCTGCAGGCTGAAATTGCGCGCCCGCGCCCGCGTCATAAGTTCAGCGTCAATCTCAGCCAGCGTACTGGTTCCGTACAGCGCTGGCTCGCGCCGCCCGAGCAGATTGAGATTCGGGCCGTGCAGCACCAGCAGTGTGCCGCCAGTCGCCATTAGCTGAGCTCGGCACGCAAAGCCGGTGTCTCCACCCGCAAGAGATAGCGCCCTTTGCCATAATTTCCGCTGGGTGCAAGCGCCAGCGCGACGAAATATTCGGGCGAGAGCACCCGGATCACAATCGTCAGCGTCGCTGAACGAATCGCCACCTCTTCGATGGCGCCGATTTCAAGCAACTCCGCCGCTTTGCGAATCTGGTTGAGCAGAAACGAAAATTCCATGCCCACCGTGTTGATATCGACGGTTTCGTCGACCACACGATAGCTGTCCACCGCGATGCCATCGAACCCCATCAACAGACCCGCGGTGGCTCCACATGACTCGACCATTTTCTTGAGACGCTCTTGGAACATCCCGCGTTTTTATCACAATTGGCCGATACTCACCACACGCTGCTACTTCATACTTCAAGACGTCCGACCAATCCCTAGCCGGATCCCAAGTCCGTCGCGTCAACGTGATAACAGCCTAGCCGCTACCTCCCAGTCTGAGTCGCTGCCAGCGGCACCTCGGCGCCACAAAGCAAACTGGTGGTACCCTTGCAGCACGTGACCAAGTTGTCTTGGCCGGCAATACAGGGTGTGTGCACCAAGTTCGATGCAACCCCATTCATTGGGCAGCGCCCATCCTGCCAGGCGTCGAGGCGCGGGCTGGTCAAACAGTACTGGCAAAGACGAATCGGCAGATCGGAGGCGCCGCCGGTGATCTGCGTCCCGCCCAGGATCCCGACCGGCCACAGGCGCACGATCAGGAGCGGCGGATTGGTGGCTGCCGCGGCCACCGTGGGCGCAAGCTTGCGGGCGATTTGCCACGGCACCACCAGAAGTCCGGCCATCACCGTACTGGCGCCGTTGGTGGAGATGCCTCCCGGCAACACCAGGCCGCCGTTGCCAGGGACAAAATATTTTCGCTCCTCCGGCTTCAGCGCAGCCGCCACATCGCCTCTGAGTTCGACGTTCACTCCGGTGACCTGTACGCTGAGCCGTTCCACGTCGAGTGAGTTGCCAAGCACGATCATGTTGTTGACGATGATCGGAGCGACGCGGTAGCCAGCGAGCCCGAGTTCGGTGAGGCCGACATCGAGTATGCCTTCGGACTGAAACAGCGACGACGAAGTCGAAATCGCGGTCGAGCACATGGTCGGATCGTGCACCGCCAAATGGTCAATGGTGAGCGATTGACCGTTCTCGATACAACCCGGCAGCCCCGACAGCAGCAGCAAACACCGCACGGCTTGACGCATGGAAGTCCTCCGTCTTCTATATTGTAACGCTTCCCATCTGCGCACGCAAAAACTCCGACAGCCTGTGCAACTCAATCGACAGCACCGTCGCCTTGCCAATTTCACGCACCACCACCTGCGCAATCGCCTCACCCGTCCGTTTCTTATCCACCACCAGCAGCTGCAAGACTTCGTCGCCGAGCTCGCCGGAAAAATCGACCGGCAGCGACAGCCGCTTGAGCAGTCCACTCAATCGGTCGGCGAGCTGCGGGTCGCCTCCCAGTGCGGCGCCAAATCGCGCCTCGGCGATCATGCCGAGCGCCACCGCCTCACCGTGTTTGAGCGGCTCACCCCGGCGACGCGTCTCGGTCTCGAGCGCATGACCGACGGTGTGGCCAAAATTGAGCAGCGCGCGCGATCTTTCCGATGCGCCTAGCTGTTCGCGCTCATCGGCGCCAACGATTTCCGCTTTGACTGCACACGACCGTGCCACCAGCTCCGACAGCAGGGTAGGCGGGCGGGCTGCTAGCTCCTCTTGTCGTTTTTCGATGAGCGCAAACAGGTCGGCATCACCAATCACACCGTGCTTGACCACTTCGGCAAGACCAGCCGAAAAATCGCGCGGTGAAAGTGTGACCAACGTCGAAATGTCGATGTAGACCAGCGCCGGCTGCCAAAAGGTTCCAAGTAAATTCTTTCCCTCGGGCAGATTGACCGCCGTCTTGCCTCCGACCGACGCGTCCACTTGCGCGAGCAGGGTCGTCGGCAGCTGCACGACGCGAACGCCACGCAAGAACAGCGACGCGCACAGGCCAGCAAGATCGCCCACCACTCCGCCTCCCAGCGCCACCAACACCGATCGCCTGTCGAACTTGGCCTGCACCAAACGCGCCGCGATGCGCTCCACTTGCGCCAGCGTTTTTGCCTCTTCTCCGTTGGGAACCAGCACTTCTGTCACCCGGTGTCCGGCACCGACCAATGCCCTCATCAGCTTGAGTCCATGCAGCCGTGCCACAGTGGCGTCGGTGATGATCGCAATCTGCGATGGTGCGAGCTCGTCGATTTCCTGCGCAATCCGCTCGGCAGCGCCCGGCTCCGCATCGATCACTATCGGGACACAGCGCTCCGGCGCCGGAGGAAATTTCACCTCGAGGCGGCGGCATGGCGTATCCATCACAGCCACTCATCCTGAGCGAAGCGCGGACTCAAAGCTCGCTCATTCTGAGCGAAGCGAAGCGCACTGAAAGACCGCTCATCCTGAGCGAAGCGCAGCGGAGTCGAAGGACTGCTCACGAGCGCTTCCTGTCGTTGCAAAATGCCTGGTATGCCAAAGCGATTTTGTCAGCAACTTCCGCTGGTGCAACATTCGCAGTTTCAAAAGTTTGGTGGGCGCGCTCATAAAACATGACTCGCCGCGCGAGCAGCCGTTCGAACACGCCACGCAAACGTAAACCATCGGCGGCTTCAGACGTCTTGCGGTCGCGGTGAAAAAATGGCGGACGCCAAGCGAGCAGTCGTTCGAATACACTACTCACATCAGGCGCCGCTCTTAGCAGTGGTCGTGAATTCAGATCGCCAACGCGTTCAAGCAATGTCGCAACCGGTGCAGTAAGACCGGCAACAAACCCACTTTTCAGGAGCAGGTCCATCGCCCCTTCTGCGCACGACGCACCACCTCCGGTCGCGATCACCCAGCCGCGCTGACGACAGAGCTCCGCAAGCAATCGCTGTTCGCGCGCGCGGAAACCCGATTCGCCTTCGGCGTCGAATATTTCGGCGACGCCCTTGCCAGCGTCCTCGGCAATGAGCTCATCCAAATCGACAAAGGGCCGACCGAGCTTGGTGGCGAGCAGTCGCCCGACGGTCGATTTTCCGGTTGCCATAAAGCCGATGAGAAAAATCGTCGGTGACAAACTGGGGCTAATAGTTTGCAAGATCGCCTCGTATTCCCTCAAGATTGCGCAACACTTCGACCATCGAGTCGCCACCGGTTTTGTCAAGCAGTGCGTCGGCCAGCACGAAAGCGACGGCCGCCTCAGCCACCACAGCAGCTGCCGCCACCGCGCAAGAATCGGTGCGCTCCTTCTGCGCCGAGAACGGCTGCTTGGTTTGTAAATCCACCGATGGCAGCGGCCGCGCCAGTGTCGGGATCGGTTTCATCGCCGCGCGCACCACGATCGGCTCGCCGTTAGAGTTTCCGCCTTCGATGCCGCCGGCATGATTGCTCGGCCGAACAAAGCGCCCGTCTCGATACAGGATCGGATCGTGCACTTGCGAACCGCGCCGCTCTGCGCTCTGAAGGCCGAGGCCGATCTCCACTGCCTTGATCGCCTGAATCGACATCAACGCCTGCGCCAAACGCCCGTCGAGTTTGTCGGTCCACTCGACGTGGCTGCCGATGCCGGGTGGAACTCCCGTCGCGATCACCTCGACCACGCCGCCGAGCGAGTCGCCTGTCTTCTGCGCTGCCGCGATCGCCGCCATCATCGCGCGGGAGGTTTCCTCGTCGGCGCAGCGAACCTCAGAACTTTCGGCGCGTTTTTGCGCCGCTGAAACATGGTTTTTGTCGACGGGCGGCGCGACTATATCGCCGATGCGAACCACATGCGAAAAAAGTGCGACGCCGCATTCGCCGAGCAGCGATCGGCAAACCGCTCCTGCCGCCACCCGCGCCGCGGTCGAACGCGCACTGGCTCTCTCGAGCACATCGCGTGCGTCGTGAATGCCAAATTTGAGGGCACCGGCCAAGTCGGCGTGACCAGGCCGCGGCCGCGTCAACGCTTTGGAATTCTCGCCTGCGGGCTCAGCAAACGGATCCATCACAGCCACCCAATTGGCGAAGTCACGGTTGCGTACCACCAGCGCCACTGGTGCACCGAGCGTCTTACCGCCACGCAGCCCTGATAGCACCTCGACCTCATCGCACTCGATCTTCATCCGGCCACCGCGACCAAAGCCCTCCTGCCGCCTCCGCAAATCTTGGTTTATCGCCTCGCGAGCGATTTGAAGTCCATGCGGCAGCCCCTCGAGAATCGCCACCAGCGCCGGACCGTGCGATTCCCCAGCAGTGTGCAGCCGCAATCTCATTTGCTAGCGCCACCGCCGGTTGAAATGTGATGCATTTTCCTGTCGTGGCCGTGATCGAAAACGCCGATCGCGAAAAGGCAACGGCTCGGATTTTCGTTTCACGCCCAAGCCCACGCCCACGAAAAGACATCTCCTTTCAAGTGGCCGTGGCACTAGCGGTGGACGATGGCGCGGTTGACGATGCGCGGGGTGATAAAGATCAGCATCTCAGTGCGATTGTCCTGCTCGGAATGATTCTTGAACAGCCAGCCAAGCACTGGGATTTCGGAGAACCAAGGAACTTTGGCGAAGTTGTAGCTGGCGTTGCGCGAAAAAATTCCGCCGATGACTGCAGTGTCGCCGTCACGCACCAACATTTCTGTCTTGGCCTGCTTCTTGATAATCGTCGGATCGCCGCGCGCACCGAGGTGAGCGAAGTCGGGCTCGTTGCGCATGATGGCGACGTTCATGATCACACTGCCCTCGTTGGTGACGTGCGGCTTCACTGTCAAGTTGAGTTTGGCGTCGATGAAAACCGTGTTGGTACCGGCGGCGCTGACCACTGAAATTGGAATCGCCACACCCTGCTCAATCGTCGCCTCCATGTTGTCGAGCGTCATGATCTTGGGTGACGAAACGATGCGCACTTCGCCGGTGTTCTCGAGCGCGGAGAGACGAAGATTGACGTTGAAGGTGCCGGCCACCGATCCAAACGTCATGCCCAGCGCCCCGCCGGCGCCAGTACCAACCGCCGCCGGCAAATTGACAACATAGTTGGGCGACGCGGCTTGGCGGTTGAGCAATCCGGCCGAGTTGGGCCCGATCGCCGCGGTATCCTGATTGCCACCAGCCAGACCAATCGTCGACGGAAAAGCGATCCCGGTCGGATTTCCTGTGGCCGCCGAAGCCACCCCTTGCCCGCCCCACTGGATGCCGAAGGAGCGTTGAAAATTGGTGTTCACTTCAACCACGCGCGCCTCGATCAGTACTTGTGGCGTCTGGGTGTCGAGATTGCGCACCAGATCTTCGGCAAGCGCAATATTCGCGGCGATGTCCGACACGATCAGCATGTTGGTGCGACTGTCGATCGACACTTTTCCGCGCGGCGAAAGAATGTCCTGCACCCGCGGCATCATGTCCTCCGCTTTTGCATACGAAAGCGGAATCAAACGGGTGTCGAGCGGCTTAAGTTCAACCGCTGCTTTGGCGCGCGCGATCTCGGCCTCGAGCTCCTTCTCGAGCACCGCATTCGGCGCGACGCGAATGAGGTTTCCTTCGCGCTGCATACCAAGCCCCTTCGACTTTAGGATGGTCTCCAGCGCCTGATCCCAAGGTACGTCGTGCATGCGCATGGTGACCGTACCTTTGACGTCATCACTGGTGATGACATTGATGTTCTCGTAGTCGGCCAACATGCGCAGCACGTTGTGAATGTCCCCGTCTTTGAAATCGAGGTCGATGCGGCGCCCGCTGTACACTTTCTTCTTGCGCGCCTGGCCCATGTTCGCCGTCGCCTGCGCCACCTCGAGCGGCTGCGACAGGCTGTAGGGACTGACGCGCCCGGGTGCAAACGATTGGCTCGTCACCCGCGGAAACTGCCAGCGCAGACGTCCATCTTGCCGAGTCAGGTTACCCGTCGACCCCGACCCGTCGAGCGCAACCACCAATTTCACTGCGCCCGGCTGATTGGGATCGGCGAAGGTCGACACCGTCTTGACTGGGCCGTGGTATGCCGCCGCGTCAAGCGTGCGTTCGAGTTTTTGCGGCAGTTCGGCTCCACTGAGTTGTAAAGTGACCGAATGTTTGTCACTCGACACCACGTGGTATTCAACGCTGTCGGGCAGGTCAATCAACACCACTTCGCCCTCCGCTGAATCGTCGAATCGGACGTTCGCAATGCGGCCATACTTAGACACCGTGCGTTCGCTCAGTTTTGCCGGCGTTGGCACCAACGCCAGCTCGTGCTGCGCGCGATTTTCCAAGTCTGCCAATTGTCGCTTGGCGACCGCGAGCTTGGCTTCGACGAGGGAGTGCTCTGTCGACGACTGCTCGAGTTTGCTTAGTCGTTCGCTCTCGAGTCGCCCGAGCTCGCGCCGTGCCGCTTGGGCAGCCGCCTGCGTTTTTTCAAGCTGCGCCGCCTCGTTCGCCGCCAACTGACGACGCTCTTCGAGTCGGGCTTTTTCGCTCACCCATTCTGCCGAAACTTTGACGAGCGCCTGCCGCGTCTCCAAGAGCCTCCTCTCTTCGTTTGAGCGCGCTCGCTGAAGCGCAGAGAGCTCGTCCTGTTTTTGCGTCCCCTGTTTTTTCGCCGCCGCTACCGTTTCCTCAAAACGCAATCGCTCTGCAGTACGCCGCGCGGCCAGCACCGCGGCTTCGGCGCGAATCTTTTCCAAACCTGCCGCCTCTCGAGTACGCTCGGCCAAGAGTTTTCGCGCTTCGCTTTCCGCCGCCGCAATCGCCTGACGCGAGCCCGACGCCACTAGCGCAGCGTCGTGTGCCTCTGCCAGCGCTTTTTTTCGCTCTTGCAGCACCCGCTCGGTTGTGAGGCGCGCCTCATCCACCCGTTTCCGTTCGATTTCCTGATCGGCGACGAGCTGCGCTCGCTCGCGCTTGGCGGCTTCGAGTCGCCCTTCCGACAGCGCCAATGCTTGCGCCAATTTTTCCGCGCTCGAGCGCAGCTCTAACAATCGTTTCTCGGCAAGATGAGTTTTTCTTGTCGCTTCGGTTGCGCGCGCTTCCGCGCTATGCGCTTCGCCGCGTCGGGCGTTTATCTGCGCCTCGGAAGCGCGCGCCATCTCCGCCGCCTGAGCCTCCATCCGCGCCTCTTCTTGCAACTGCGCTCGGCGATTTTCGAGCACGCGCGCCTCTCGCTCGCGGGTGAGCTCCTCTAACCTGGCAGCACGCTCCGCCACCACGCGCCGCGCCTCCGCCTGGGTCTCGTAGAGCGCCTTCGCCTCTTTTTGGCGCGTCCGCGACAGCTCTTCGGCAGCGGCGCGCAAACTCTCGAGCCGCGCCTGTTCCGCAAGTCGCTCGGTCCGTGTCTTGTCGAGCGCGGCCAACTCCTCTCGCGTGCGTCGAGCCGAATCGCCTGCGATCTGCTGCTTGGCTGCCGCTATCCGCTCGAGCTGCTTGCGCGCCGCTTCCGCCGCCGCCTTTAGCTCGGCGCTCTGGCGCTCGAGCTCGGCGGCCCGTGCAGCGGCTTGGCGCTCGAGCTTGCGCCCGTCACTCTGCTTGCGCGCTTCCAGCTCTTCTAGTCGCCAAGCTTTCTGCAGCGCCGAAAGTCGCTCTTCTTCTTCGCGACGCAGGCGCTCCGCCACGCCGCGCTGCTGGTCGGCCTCGGTGGCGGCTTTCAGTGCTCTTTTTTGAGCGTCAAGCAGCGCCTCGGTCTCCTGCTTGATTCGCTCTGACTTGTCGAGGCTCTCGGCGCGTTGCCGCTCTGCCGCCGCAAGTCCAGCCTGGGCCTCCGCTCTGAGCGCTTCACTTTTCTTCTCGTTTTCTTTGAGCTCTTTAAGCGCGCGCTGGTTTGCGGCTTCCGCACGCTCAAGCTCGAGCGCAAGTTTGGCGCGCGCCTGTTTGGCCTGCTCGACATCGCGCGCTGCACTGGCCAACCGATCGTTTCGCTCGGCTTCCACTTTCCGTAGCACCTCTACCGCCGCTTGCCTCTGCGTCTCCGCATTCGCACGCTCACGATAGGCACGTTCGCGCTCAAATTGCGCCTCGCGGATGCGCTCTTTTTGTAGGCGCGCCTCGTTCGCTCCCAGCCGCCTGAGCTCTGCCAACTCTTTTTCTTCCTGAGAGCGTGCCGCTTTTGCGGCTTGTGCTTTGCTCTCGGCCTCCCGTTGTGCGCGCTGTGCTGCCAACTTGGCGGCTTCTAGCTGCTCGGTCTTTTTCTCAAGCTCGATCGATTTCTGTGCCACTGCGTGGGTCTCGATGGTTCGCTTCTCCACTTCAGCAGCCAGCGCCTGCCTTCGCTCCTCGGTCTTGAGCACCGCCGCCTCCGCCTGCTTACGTTCGGCCTCAGCTTGACGCAGCCGCGCCGTCTCCTGTTTGAGCTGGTCGGCCGGAGATGCCTGGTCGGGGACAACCGTAATCACCACTTGGTTGTTGCGGGCATGAACTTCATAGGTGCAAGAGCGACGCAGTCCGATCATCACTCGCCCGGTATGCACCAGCCCGGTTCCATATTGCGCAGTAGCGAGCTGGCTCACCGCCCAAGTATCGACTTCGACCGGCCCGTCATTCGACGGAAATTGCGCATCGGCCAGGTCCACGACCAATCGCGACGGATGCTCGAGGCGATAGGCGGTAAAGTTCGGCGTCACCGAACCATGTAGCGTGATCACCGTCTGTTTGCCCTCGACCGCGGTGGTCAGTTGCCGAATCAAATTCACTTCGGCCCGCGCGGTTGCGTGCGCACCGAGGAACACCAAGAGAACACCTATCTTCGCAAAACGCATTGGTTCCCCTTTTTTAGCCGACAGCTGACAGCTAACAGCTGACAGTTTCATATGCAGATCGGAAGCGCTCAGAGCCCCTCTGGTTGACTCCACTGCATTTCCGGCCTCTTCCGTGTCCGAAACTGTCGGCTGTCGGCTGTCGGCTGTCGGCTGTCGGCTCTCTC
>JAHFDU010000279.1 GCA_023248835.1 Myxococcales bacterium
AAACTTTTTCACGGTCATGACTCGCTGTTCGCGCGACGGTGCCTTGTCGCCGGGCGCGGCTACCACTAAAAGCGCATAGACCCACCTGTGCTCGGGCTTCTCCACCAAACCGACCAGCCAGCCCAAGTTGCGCCCGTCTTGAGTTCCAGTGCCAGTCTTTCCTTGCAGCGTGTAGCCGGGTGCCGACTCGAGCGTGATCAATCGACGCAGCAGCGCAACGTGCTCAGGCTTGACCGGTAATTTGCCCGCCTCTATGCGACGCAAGAATTCGACCTGCTGTCGTGCAGTGATGCGCATTTTTCCGTCGAGCCAAAACTGATCGATCGAACAGCAAGTATCGCGATTGCCGTACTGAAAAAGCTCGACGTACTTCTTCATGCGCATCTCACCAATTCGTCGCGCCACTTCTTGGTAGAACCAGACCACGGAGTTTTTGAGCGCGGAGGCGAGGTCCTGGTCGCGGTTCCATTCCGCAATCTGGCGCTGCTTGCCGTCCCACTTGAGCGTAAATTTCTCGTCGGTAATGACGCCAGTCTCAAGTCCGATCAGCGTATTGGGAATCTTGAAAGTGGAGCAGGGAAGAAATGCTTGCTCGGCGAGCACGGGATTGATGATTTCGGTGCGGTCGCTCTTGTCATCGTACAGAACGAACGTGGTGGCGGGCTCCCGAGCGTCGGCGCCGACAGAGTAGAAGACGGAGACAAACCACACCATTACAACCAATCGCAGCAGTGTTTTCATCGCCGCTTGTTACGACGACACAAGTGAAGTTCTCCCGATCATTGAAACTATTGTACGCGAAACGCCACCGGCCAGATGTTCCATCGGGGTGCAGATGATCGGCGGTTCGCAGCCAGCAGCCCGGCACACGGTTTCAATTTTGCCATCATCGCCGGGGGTTCATTGTCGTTTGCGGAAACATGCTAAAATTGAGCTATGGCCCTTCCCCGTCGAGATTTGATGGCGCCCGATACCGATCCAACCGACGAAGAGCTGGCAGAGGTGATGCGCGAGGCGCTCGATCTTGCCATGCAGCGTAAGGCAGCCTCGGACCAGTGGATGCGGGAAGAGCTCGCCAAGGCCGTCCTCGAAGCGCTCGCCCGCGACGAAGAAAAGCCCCAACGATGATCGAACATGGGATTCGTCCGCGATTGCTGATCGTTGCAGGGCCGAACGGCGCCGGGAAGACCACGGTGACGGAGCGCGGTCTGTCGCATGAATGGTTTGGCGGTTGCGAATACATCAATCCCGATTTGATTGCGCGGGACGAATTTGGCGACTGGAATTCTGATACCGCGATCCGCAGCGCTGCCGAGCGTGCGCGAGAGCGACGCCATCTCGCACTCAGCGAGCGTCGTAGCCTCGCGGTTGAAACAGTGTTTTCAGCCCTCGATAAAGTCGACTTCTTGCGAGCTGCTCGACGAGCTGACTTTTTCGTGAGGTTTTTTTTCGTTGGGACGGAGAACCCGTCGATCAATGCGGCACGGGTTGCGCGGCGAGTTATCGAGGGGGGCCACGACGTTCCGATCCCGAAAATCGTCAGCCGATATTTTAAATCGATTGCCAATTGTGCCGCGGTCGCCCGGGAAGTTGACCGGCTCTACCTGTATGACAATTCACGCGACGGCATCGAGCCACAACTCGTGATGCGAGCGACCGCGGGCCGAATCACGCGTCGGTATGGCCCGGCACCGGAGTGGATGGCGCCGATTTTGAGCCGGCTCGACGAGAAGTAATGTGCACCTGGGCCGGCACGCCGCCGCGGCAAGTGAATGCTACGTAATACTACCGACAGCTCATTGCTGCATCCCTGTGGGCCGCTTCGTGCTACCATGCATGGACGGTGGCCAACGACGAACAAAAGCCGAAGTCGCAGCCGTCGCGCACCCTGCAGGGGAGTGCGGGCGAGCGCCACCTGACCGGTCCCGATTTGCCAATACACGTGGTTGCATCCAGTGGCTCTCCTACCGCTCCCGATCCCTATATTGGGACGGTCGTCGCTGAGCGCTACCGCGTGCTTGAGAAGCTGGGCGAAGGCGGGATGGGCGTGGTCTATCTCGCCGAGCACGTGGTGATCGAGAAGCGCGTCGCGCTAAAGATACTTTCCGATGATTTTGCCCGAAAAGCGGAGCTGGTCGCGCGCTTCATGCAAGAGGCCAAGGCGGCGTCGAAAATCGGTCACGAGAACATCATCGACATCACGGACTTTGGTCGGACTGCGTCGGGTTCGGTGTTCTTCGTCATGGAGTATCTCCAAGGGCGCGATCTGTCTCAGGTGATCAAGAACGACGGCCCGATGAGCGCTGCGCGCGCGCGGGTGATTGTGACGCAGATCTGCCGCGCCCTCTTGGCCGCTCATCAAAAAGGCATCATCCATCGCGATCTCAAGCCTGAGAACATATACATAACCGAGCGCGACGGCCGACAAGATTTCGTCAAAATCCTCGATTTTGGCATCGCTAAAATGAGTAGCTTTGAGGAGGGCGTGCGCCTGACTCGCACCGGCATGATTTTTGGCACGCCGGAGTACATGTCTCCCGAGCAAGCCCGCGGCGATCGCCCCGACCATCGGGTCGACATCTACGCCACGGGTTGCATTTTATACGAGCTCCTCACCAAGACGGTTCCGTTTGGCGCCGAAACCTTCATGGGAATTCTGACCAAACACATGTTCGAGGCGGTGACGCCGCCGGCGCAGCGGGCACCTGCCGCGGCCATTCCTTCGGATTTGCAAACCGTGGTCATGCGCGCCCTCGCCAAAGATCGCGAGCACCGCTTTCAGAGCATGAAAGAAATGGAGCTGGCGCTCGAGCAATGCAACCTCAACGATCCACTCGCCGCCATTGCAGAAGTCGATGGTGCGCTGCTGGTCGACGAGCCGCCACGGCGATCGATGCGCAGATCGGTTTGGGGCGCAGCGGCCGGATCGATTGCAATCCTGGCGGCGATCGGCTTTCTGGTGAGCAAACCCCCGCGTCAAAAACCCACTGCAGCTAGGCTGCAGCCGATGCCAGCTGCAGCGTTGACGCCACCGCCAGCGCCGCCGACGACGACGCTGCCACCGGCACCCTCGAGGCCGGTCAAACGCTCGCTTGCGATCGTATCGCACCCGAGCGAGGCAGAAGTCCTGCTCGCCGGCGTCCGCCTTGGCACCACCCCGCTGCGCATCGACGTTGACGATTCGAAGGCACCGCAGAGTCTGCTGCTGCGCAAACGTGGATTTCGTGAGCAGAAATCCGAGGTCGTGGCCAACCGCGATCAATCACTGACCGTCGACTTGCTCCCGTTGTTGAAGCGCCCGACACCGCGGGTTACGCCACCATCAAACGCGGCGGTTTCAGGTTCGGCGCCAACGCCACCTGCACCGTCCGAGCGTTACCGCGATCTAAAAAATCCGTTCTAGCCACTGCCGATCGTGATATGTCCATGGCGTGCTCGGAGCCCGCATTGCGATTGAGCCAGCAGTGGCGCAGCTACACAGCGAAGCCCACGTCATCGATCTACACAACGATCTATTAACCAAAATGGTTCTGCGCGGTGGTGACTTTGGTCGTCGCCATGGCGCGCAGGCAATCTACAATCCGCTCGCCTTCGATCTGGATCTGCCCAAAATCGACGAGGGCGGCGTCGACGCTCTCGGCTGCTTGCTGTTCGGCGGCATGCCACTGATGGCGCGGCAACGCTTCTGGAAACAGCTCGACGCTTTTTTTGAACTGCTCGAACATCATCCGCGCCTGGTGCAAGTGAAAACCGCAGCCGATCTGCGCGCCGCCAAAATGGCGGGAAAGATCGCACTGTTTTTGGGGATTGAAGGCGCACTACCTCTGGAAAAAGAGCCCCAGCTGCTCGAAAAACTGGCAGCCAACGGCGTGCGTTTTTTCGGCCTGTCGTGGAACCGCACCAACCGCGCAGCCGTTTCGGCGCACGACAAAAAGAACCCGAACGGTCTCAGTAGTTTTGGCCGCGAGCTGGTGGCGGCGTGCAATCAGCTCGGCATCCTCATCGACGTCAGTCATGCCTCCAAACGGACGGTCTCCGATCTCATTGAGGCGTCGAGGACGCCGGTTTTCTCGTCCCATTCGGCGTGCGAAGCGATCAAAGTGCACCCGCGCAACTTAGATGACGATCAGTTACGCGCAATCGGTCAGAGAGGCGGGGTCATTGGGGTCATTTTCGCCGCCAATTACCTGTCCGGTTTCTTTGAATCAACCGTCGATACACTTTGTGACCACATCGAGCACGTAGCCGCGGTAGCCGGCGAGAACGCGGTGGCGCTCGGCAGCGATTTTGACGGCTTTGTCCCGCTTCCTCGTGGCCTGCGCGATGTCAGAGATCTTCCGCAAATCACCCAGACGCTATGGAACCGGGGCTGGCGCGAACCCAAGCTGAAAAAGTTGCTGGGCGAGAATTTCCTCAGGTACTTCGAATCGCTCTAATCAGCGTGCCACTGCTCCTTGAGGTGTACCAAATTCTCGTATCAAAGAAACCAGTCAAGCGATCAATTACGTGCTCTGAATTACTTTACTTGTTTTTCTGTCTTGGTAACAGAATCGAAAACACACCTGTACCTACAATAAATAGTTACATTATTTAAATCACTTATAAGCGCCGTCCGTTTTTGTCGTATTTTTAATAAAGTTTTAATAGTACTGCCGATTACGTAATTGTGAGAATAAAAAATCTTATTTCGTTCCTGTCCCTGGTGGTTGGCTGTGGCGGCATGCCCGATAGCGGTCTTGGTGAAGCGTCCCAGTCGATCATTGGCGGTACCACCGATACCGCAGATCCGGCCGTGATGGTGCTTCTGGCGATTCCGAAGCCGAACTCCTCGTCGGCCTATCTCTGCACGGTGTCGCTGATTTCGCCGATCGTGCTGCTCACAGCGGCACACTGCGTCAGCCCGCAAGTGGTGGGCAATACCGCCACCTTCCGGGTCTATCAGAATGACGATCTCAACACGCGCCCGTCGCGATGGTTGAACGTCAAAGAGACTCGTTACGACACCCAGTTCAACGTCAACAACCTCACCGCTGGCCACGACATTGGCGTGGTCATCTTATCGACCCCGCTCAAAGGCGTAACCCCTTTGCCATATAACACCAGCGCGCTTGCACGCAACGTCATCGGCGGATCGATTCGCCTGGTCGGTTATGGCTCTAACAATGGCAAGTCCGGCGGCGGAGTCGGCACCAAACGACAAACCACCACGGTGGTCGACGCGCTGAACGATGCACTCGTCCAGATCGGCAACTCACAGAAGCAGACTTGCAGCGGCGACTCGGGCGGTCCGGCGCTGATGAGAATAAGTGGCGTCGAAACCATCGTCGGCGTGACCTCGTTTGGCTATGAAGGCTGCGTCTACGGCGGCTTCGACACCCGCGTCGACGTCTACAAAAACTTCATCAACGCCTACGTCCGACCAACGGCAGCGGCGTCGCTCATCAACTCTTATTTCATTCGATAATCGGCTACTTTCATTCGATGTAAGCGTTCACGCCCCCCTGTCCGTGCACCCTGAGCGGAGCGCAGCGAAGTCG
>JAHFDU010000280.1:0-5021 GCA_023248835.1 Myxococcales bacterium
GCCCACTTCAACCATAAAATGGTGGATGCGCTTGCGCTGCCCTTCGCCGAGCGCCAGCGAATGGTGCCGGGTGTTGGCGTGCAGAAAAACGATGTCGGCTTTATAACCATGAACGTCGGCGATGATTTGATCACTCAGACGAAACCCAAGCAGATCGCAATAGAATTTTTGACTCTCTTTTTGGTTGCGCGCGTTGACCACCACATGGCCAAGGCCCTGGGCGCCGGTGATAAATCCGCTTTTTACTAGCGACGATCGAAATGGATCGTTTGCTCGACGCGCGCCGCAAAAAACTTCAAGCGGTGTGCCCGCAGGGTCCTCAAATTTGATCAGCGCGTTCACTTTGCGCTGCTCACATTCGACTGCACTACCGTCGCTGACGGAAACATCGGCCGCTTTCAATCGCTGCGCCAGCGTCGCCAGCTCATCTTGATCGCCGATTTCCCAACCCAGCACTGAAACGTCGTCGTGCTCGCTCGCTTCGACAAAAATCCGCTGCGCGTAGTCGTCCATGCGAAACGAAAGCGCGCCGCCGGGCTCGTGCGCTACTGCGAGCCCGAGCACCTCGACGCCAAATCGCTGCCACGCGGCGACATCGCGCGCCAGCACGCCGATGTAGCCGAGAGATGTGACGCCGCTTGGGCCCATCATCACCGCTCACCCCGAGCGACCAGGAGCCCCCGATCGCGCTGAGCCAGTCGAAGCACAAGCTCAGGGCGAGCGGAACTTGAGATGCGATTGCCGCTTGGGCCAGGCATGTTCAACCTCAAATAAAATAGTCGGTGTTTTTCAGCCCGAGCTGGACCGCGCCAAAATTGCGACCGGGCTTGTCGGGATTGTTGGCGTAGTGCGCGCGCGCGGCGTGAACGTCTTGGAAAAAACGCTGCAGCGGACTGTCGAGAAAAATTGCGCGCCCACCCGAAGCGGTGAACAACTCATCGATAGCAGTCGCGCATTTGACCACCGCTTGCGAGGAATCGAAACGAAAACGCACACGGCGATCGATCGGGATCTCCTTTTCCGCCCGCGCCAGCGTCATCATTTCGTCGAAATTTCGATATAGCGAAAGCTTCACTTCATCGATCGCCGCATCGGCACGCGCCGCGACACTCTGGGCAGAGCCGTCTTCGGCTACACGATTGCCCTCGCTGGCCGCGACACGCTTCGAGGTCGCAACGCAGTACGCCTCCAGCATTCCCTCCGCCATGCCGATGGCCGACGTCGACACCGAGCGGACAAAGACTTGACCAAACGGCAAGCGGTAAAGCGGCGCGCGATTGTGCTCGTTGCCGGAACTCTTGCACTTGTAGCCGTCGATCAAGCGATGGGTGCGATGCTCGGGCACGAAAACGTTGTCGACAACAATGTCCTTCGATCCGGTAGCGCGAAGACCAGCGACGTGCCAATTGTCGTCAATGCGATAGTCGCTCTTCGGCAACAAGAATGTTCGCATGTCAGGCGGAGCACCGGCGTCGACAGGAACAAAGCCACCGAGAAAAACCCAACTGCAATGATCACAGCCGGAAGAAAACGACCAGCGGCCGCTGATGCGATAGCCGCCCGAAGCTTTCTCCACTTTTCCGGTCGGCGCGTACGACGAGGAAATCAGCGTACGCGGATCACTTGACCACACCTCTTCTTGCGCTGGCAAAGGGAAAAGCGCCAGTTGCCAAGCGTGTACCCCGACGACACCGAGCACCCACGCGCTCGACGGACAGGCGCAGGCCACCGTGCGTTGCACATCAAAAAACGTCCGCGGCTCGACTTCGAGCCCGCCCCAGCGCGACGGCTGCAGCATGCGAAAAAATCCGGCCGCCTGAAAATCGGCAATGGTTTGGTCAGGAATGCGCCGCAGCTCAGCGGCGGCGATAGCGCGGCCACTCAGCGTCGGTTTGAGCGCAACTGCTTTGTCCACCATCCGCTCATGCTGAGCCGAGTCGAACGCGTCCATGAATCTCCTCGTCTAAACCTACCATCCTCAGCCCGTCCTTCGACCACGCTCAGGACAATCGGAAGGTTGGGTCCCTTGACGGTGAAAATAGAACATGTTTCATTTTCACGGTCAATTGGAGGGTCCGCGCGTGCCAACAGCCCCAAGAGCGATCGATACATTCGTCAGCGTCAACATGGGATCGATGGAACGCCCCGATTATTTGGTGCGCGTCGCCGCCGACTATTTTAAGCGCACCGAAGAGATGTTTCGCGACATTTCACTCGACGAAATGCTGGCGATCATGGATCGGTGCGGGGTGGAAAAATCGATTCTGTCCGCGCGAGTGGAAAATCCTTCGCCCTACGTTCTCTCCTTTCCCAAAGCGCGGCCGGATCGATTTGCGCTCGCAGCGTACGTCGATCCACGTCGCGGAATGCCGGCTTTGCGCGAGCTTGAAATTTTGCGCAAAAACGAACCGGTGGTGATCGCGCGCGCGGTGCCGTTTATGATCAACCTGCCGCCGAACGATCGCGCCTACTATCCGCTCTACGCCAAATGCATCGAGCTCAATCTGCCGATTTCGGTCAACACCGGCATTCCCGGCCCACCCGCGCCCGGCCGCTGTCAGGACCCGATGTTTCTCGACGAGGTCTGTCTATTTTTTCCCGAACTAAAGTTGGTGATGGCACACGGCGCCGATCCGTGGTGGCAAGTGGCGATTCGTCTGATGATCAAGTACGCCAACTTGCATCTGATGACTTCGGCGTACGCCCCGCGCTACTTTCCGCCCGAGCTTCTGCACTACATGAACACCCGCGGCCAAGACAAGATCATTTACGCCAGCGATCATCCGGTGCTGTCGATGGAGCGATGCATCAAAGAGGCGGAAGCGCTGGACTTACGCGAAGGCGTACTCGACAAGTTTCTCTACAGCAACGCTCAGCGTTTGTTTTTCAGTTAAATACCCAATTCAATGATAGGATGGATCGGCGCCAATGGCTAAGCTGGTCGTGACCGCACCACTGGATGGAGCCGCGCAAGAGTGGGTGCTCGGCGCGCTCAACACGCTCGGGCGCCACCCCGATAACTCGGTGCAGATCCTCGACCGCATCGTCTCTAAAGAGCACGCGCAAATTCTGAAACAGCCTGACGGCCGCTTTCTCTTCCGTGATCTGGGCTCGCTCAACGGCTCCTTCCTCGGCACCAATCGCATCAGCGAGCACGTACTCGGCCATGGCGACGAGTTGGTCCTCGGCTCCACCCACTTGCGTTTTGTCGCTGAGACGCCGACCGAGCAGTCGCTCAAACAGGTGACGATTGGACCGATCACGGTTGAGAGCGTGGTGCGGGCCAAGCTCGACGCCGGATCAAGCGGCGATTTTCTGCCGGAAAAGCAGATCACTTCGGTCGATGCGCTGCGCGGCGATTACGAGAAATTGCGCATTGCGCACGAACTTGGTCGTGCCATTGGCGGCGTGCTTGATCTCGAACAGCTGCTACCCAAAATTCTCGACAAGTCGTTCGAGATGCTGCCCGCCGATCGCGGCGTCATTCTGCTACTCGAAGACGGCGCGCTTAAGCCGCGCTACGTCAAACACAAGAACAAGAAAGACGGCGACAAGCAAATCGTACTGTCGACTTCGATCCTAGCCGAGGTGCAGCAGAACAAACGCGCCGTTCTGTCGTCTGATGCCAGCATGGATTCGCGTTTTTCGGGCAAGCAGTCGATCATCATGCAGGGCATTCGCTCGACCATGTGCGTGCCGCTTTTGCACGGCAGCGATCTGCTCGGCATCATGCACCTCGATTCGCAAATCGCGACCAACGCGTTTACCGACAAGGATTTGCAAATTTTTACCGGCATCGCCACCCAGGCAGCGAGCGCAATTCAGAATGCGCGCCTGGCCAAGAAAATCGAAGAGGAGACCAAGACGCGCGCGCAATTTCAGCGCTTGCTGTCGCCCAACTTGGTCGAGCAGCTGGTCGCCGGCAAACTGCATCTCGAAAAAGGCGGCGAGCTGCGCGAAGTGACGATCCTGATTTCCGACATTCGCGGTTTCACTTCGATGAGCGAAAAGAAAGAGCCGGCCGAAATCGTTCACATGCTCAACGAGTACTTTGAGCTGATGGTCGACATTCTGTTTCGCTACTCCGGCACGCTCGACAAATATGTCGGCGACGAAATCATGGCGCTGTTCGGTGCTCCGGTCGATCTGCCCGACGCGCCACTGCAAGCGGTGCGCTGCGCCGTCGACATGATGCGCGCGCTCGAAGACTTCAACCGCACGCGGCAAGCCGAGGGGCTCGAGCCGATCCGCATCGGCATCGGCATCAACACTGGCCAGGTGATCACGGGAGCGATCGGATCTTCGCGCACGCTTCAGTACACGGCGATCGGTGACGCGGTGAACACGGCGTCGCGGCTGTGCTCGGTCGCCAAGTCGGGCCAAATTATTTTGAGCGAGCGTACCAAGCGGCGCCTCGAAGGCACCATCGAAGCGGTCGAATTGCCGCCCGTCCACCTCAAAGGCAAGACCGAAGAGCAGCGCATCTTCAATGTAGACAGCGCGACCACCCCAAACGATTGGCGGGACGAGCACACCCGCCCAATATAATGAGACGCTCGCGCTCATGGCTCACCGCTGCCCTCTTGCTGCTGACTGTGGAGGCGCATGGCGACGAAATGCGAGCGCCCACCACAGCACCGATGACAGTCGATCTTCACCTGCTCATCGGAACTGAACCGCACAGCCAAGGCAATCCAATCGCGTTAGGTGTCGGCGGCGAGCTGTTGTGGCGTGGGCGAGTTGGCGTCTTTGCCGCCTTGCTCTCGAGCGAAGGCTCTCCCATTGTAGTGATGAGCGGTGCCGCGCTCGGCGATCGCATCTCGGTGCCGTTCGGGTTCGCCGCCCGCCCTTTTCTCGCCTATGCCGACACTTACCTCGGTCGGCTCGCCACCGGACTCGGCGTTCAAGTTGGACCGACAGTCGAACACCTCCGTACCAGTCTCGACGGCGCGACCACCGCCGGACTGCATCTCGGCGCCTCCTTCGAAGTGCCCTTTTATGGCTGCCTCGACCATCAGAGT
>JAHFDU010000280.1:5031-5519 GCA_023248835.1 Myxococcales bacterium
CCCTGTTCACGCCTCGGGTCTCGCTTGCAGCCGGCGCCGTGACCGAGCCCGCCGTCAGCGGCCAGTTCTTTGTCGGCCTCGCTTACTATCCATAACCTACGCATCTAGGGGTCGCCGTTACTGACGCGATCTCTATCAATGTAAGACCCCTTACAACCGTAAGAATCATCCCACACAACCCGCAGTGTATCCGTATAAATAAAACAAATACTTACTAATTAATACCATTACACAAATTAAAACCACTTGTATTGTGTAATATAACTTTCAAAAATTATTAAAGATCTGTTTGAGTTAATCCGATTATTCAAACAGAATGAGAGATTTTCTTAAAACAAATTATGTAACCTACCTCTTGGCCATTTTGCCCACAACCTCGGCCCTGGCGTTCTCGCGGGTGCAGACCAAAGCCGGCGCAGAAGTCCACTGGACCGCCGCTGGAGTGACCATTCAGCGCGACACCTTAGCGCCGAGTGAGCAGCTGTCGG
>JAHFDU010000281.1 GCA_023248835.1 Myxococcales bacterium
TCAGCGCGGCACAAAGTCGGGAAGCCGGCTCGGTACTTGGAGCGTTGGCCGTCGAATTTTCTCAAGATGGCGAGCGGTTCGGTCCCCGTGCTGCGGCCGAGTTGACGTTGGCGATGGCGGCCTGGTCGGTTGACCATGGCGAGCTTGACGCTGCGGCGCAATATTACCGATCGGTAGAAACGATGCTTGCTGACGCCGAACTCGGCGACAGCGATTTGCAGTTCCCGGTGTTGCAAGCCCAAGCGCTGCTCGCGTTTTGGCAGAACCAGCGCAGCTGCGCCATCGAAAAGCTGCGAGCGGTATTGACGCTGTGTATCGAGGAAGAAGCGCCGCTTGATACGCTAGAAGCGCGCTTGGCACTGGGGCTGCAGCTTTGCGCGGATCTAGAGCGCGACGAAGGGCAGGGGCAGTTGCAGTTGGTTGCGCACGCCGAGGGCGAGGGCGACGTTGCTTCCCTGCGATTGGCGGCCGAGATCGGTTTGAGCGGCGAACTTGGCGCCACCGGACAAACCGCTTCAGTGTTGAGGAGTGTGCTCGATCTCGCTCAGGCCGCGGTTGAGCGTGGGGAGCCCGGGCTTTTCGCCTCTGCGACTGGATTGATGGCCCAAGTTTATCTGCGAGCCGGCGAATTTCGGCAAGCGTTCTTGGCGCTCGCCAAAGGACGGGCGGCGTTGAAACGTACCGTCGCGCCCGATGCCGCCACGCTCATCGATCCCCATTTTCTGCTCTTGCAAACAGCAATGGGCGATACGCGCTACCAACAGTTGGCTGCAGATCTGGTTGCCGAGCAATCGCGCGCCGGGAGTTAGTGGTAAACTTTCAGCCACATGGCGCGCCTTTTCATCTCACAAGCACAACTTGATCGCTGGACCGAAGCGGGGCGGATTGAGCTCGACGGTGACGTGATGACTTTGCCGGCGCTGGGGCGCGCGTTTCGTTTGCAGCCCGCGGTGCAAGTGGTGGCTTCGGTCGAGGGCGGTGACCAAGCGCAGTTGGTCGGGCGGGTGAAGACGCGTGATCAAGTTGAGAAGCTTGGCGCTGAGCAGAGCGGGCCGTCGCTGCTTCTCGGCGACGCGGCCTACGAGTGCATCGAGGGTTTCCTCGGCGTTCCCACCGACACCGTGCAACAGACGATTGGAACGCGTCGATGACTTTGTCACCGCCGCTGTTTCCGCTGACGCTCGGTCTGTACGCAGTGGCGTGCACGCTCTACTACGTTCACCTGGCGGTTTCGCTTTCGCGCGAGTCGAAATTTTCCCGCCCGGCAGACATCGTTTTGCTACTCGGGTTTGTTAGCCACGGCGTCGACATCACTTGGCTGTGCCTGCATGGGTTGCATCCGGGAGTCAACGTGCGCGAAGCGTTGTCGTTTGTCGCTTGGTTGACCGCGGGTGCCTATCTGGTGGTGACGCGGCGCGCGCAGCTGCCGACGGTGGGGCTGTTGGTGGTTCCGGTGGTGTTGGTACTCGAGGTGGCGGCGCGTTTTGCGCCTGGACAGGAAACGAGGCGTGGTCTTTCGCCGGTGGGAACGCTGCACATCGTGCTTTCGAGTGCAGGAGTGGCGCTGCTTTCGATTGCCGCGGGCGGGGCTGCCGTCTACCTCATCGTCGAGCGCAGGCTCAAACAAAAACAGGCGACGCGCCTTGGACGTCGCGGCATCGCGCTCGAGACACTCGACACCATCAACCAGCGTTTGGTGCTCGCCGGCTTTCCGATGTTTACTCTGGCGCTCGTCGCTGGCGTGATCTGGATGGCGGAATTGCATTCGAGTGTGGATCGCATGGCGCCGCAACTGGCGCTGTCGGTGCTGACTTGGATGCTGTACGCAGGTCTGCTGGTGGCGCGCCGCGCCGCGGGGTGGCGGGGTGGTCGCGCGGCGAAATTAACCCTGGTTGGTTTCGCGCTGCTGCTCACCGTGCTCATGACTTATTTCATTCACGGCGTGTTCGGAAGCTGATGGCGACGCGTCTCGTTGTGGTTGGCCTTTCGCATCGTTCTGCGCCGCTCGAACTGCGCGAAAAAGCGGCGCTGCGCGAGGAAGAAATTGCGCCCTTTACTGAAAGGCTGCGCGCGCTGCCTGGTGTTTCCGAAGCGCTGGTGCTTTCGACCTGCAATCGGGTGGAGCTTTATGCCGCGGTCGAGCGCGACGATACCGCTGCGGCGCTCATCGACGCGCTCTGCGCGACGCGACAATTGATCTGTGATCGCAGCCATTTTTATTCTCACCACGATCGCTCGGCGCTGCAGCATCTCTTGCGGGTGGCTTGTTCGCTCGATTCGCTGGTGGTGGGTGAGCCCCAGATTCTTGGGCAGGTGAAACAGGCTTACGCGCGCGCTCAAGCCGCGGCCGCGATTGGCCCGCTGTTGCAGCGAGTATTTCCCCGCGCGTTTCAGATTGCCAAGCGGGTGCGCAGCGAAACCGAGCTCGGGAAAAATTCTGCGTCGGTGGCCTCGGTGGCAGTGGACTTGGCAGCGCAGATCTTTGGTGACTTGCAGGGGCGCCACGTGCTCATCGTTGGCGCCGGAAAAATGGCAGAGCTCTCGGTGCGCCATCTGCACCACGCCGGCACCAGTCAACTGACAGTGGTCAACCGAACCTTCGAACGCGCAGAAAAGTTGGCGACCCGCCTTTCAGGCGCCGCTCGCCCATGGTCCGAGCTCGACGCTCTTTTGGCCGATGTCGATATCGTTATTACTTCGACTGGCGCCGCGGCGCCGGTGTTAGGTGTTGCGCGAATGAAAGCGGTGATGCGAAAGCGCAAAGGCCGCTGGTTGTTGGTGGTTGACATTGCGCTGCCACGTGATGTCGAGCCCGCAGTATCTCAGCTCGACAATCTTTACCTCTACGACATGGACGCGCTTGAACATGTGGTGGTGCAGAATCGTGCTGGGCGAGAGCACGAAGCTGCGGCCGCCGAAGCGTTGGTGGTGGAGGAGCTTGATCGTTTTCTTGCGGGAGAGCGCGCACAAGCGCTGGGGCCGACGCTGGCGCAGCTGCGCGAGCGCTTCCATGCAGTGGCGCGCACCGAAGTGCAGCGGCTGGCGAAACGAAAGAGTGAAGCCGAACAGGCGGAACTTTTGGCGGTGGCCGAATCGATCGTCAATAAACTTTTGCATGCGCCGCTGATGGCGGCCAAGCGCGCGGCGGAAGCCGGCGAAGGAGAAGAGCTCGAGGGTGCACTGCTAAAACTTTTCGATCTCGACGCCGCGATCGAAGCAGATTTGGCCCAACTTGAATCGGGCGCACAACCGCGGGCAAGAAAAGGAGCTCGTGGTGATTAGGATCGCTACCCGAGGATCGAAACTGGCGCTCTGGCAGGCCGGGTTTGTGCGCGATGCCGTGCTCTCTGGCGATCGCGCCGTTAGCGTCGAGCTGGTTGTGATCAAGACGCGCGGCGACGAGATCGTCGATCGTCCGCTCAGCGCGGTGGGCGGCAAAGGGCTGTTTGTCAAAGAAATCGAAGCCGCACTCCTCGAAGGTCGCGCCGATGTCGCGGTGCACTCGATGAAAGATTTACCGGTCGAGATGCCGGTGCAGCTGGTCGTCGCTGCGGTGCCAGCGCGCGAGGATGCGCGTGATGCGCTGGTGACGTGGTCGTCGAATATTTCGACCATCGAAGCGCTGCCGCAAGGCGCTCGCGTCGGCACTTCGAGCTTGCGTAGGCAGTGTCAATTGCGCGCGCTCCGGCCCGATCTCGAGATTGTTGCGCTGCGTGGCAACGTCGACACTCGCCTCGGTAAACTCGACGGTGGCGAACTCGAAGCGGTGCTACTGGCGACGGCGGGTCTTGTGCGTCTCGGTTTTTCCGACCGCATTGCACAGCGCCTCGATGCAAGAACTTTTGTACCCGCCATCGGTCAGGGTGCGCTCGCCATCCAGTGCCGACGCGACGATCAGGCGACGATCGCGCGGCTCGCACCGCTGCACCACCTGGTCACTGCCATCGCGGTACAGGCCGAGCGCGCGTTTTTGAAGCGGCTGCAGGGAGACTGTCAGACGCCACTTGGCGCCCACGCTACCGTCGAGGGAGAAACGCTGCATTTGATCGGTCTGGTTGGCACGCCCGACGGCACCAAGATTCTGCGCGGCGGGCGAAGCGGCCCCTCGGCTCAATCTGAAGCACTCGGCATTGCGCTGGCCGATGAGCTACTTACGAACGGCGCAGATCAGATCCTGAGATAGTTATTTTTCAGGCGTTCACAGATCAGCGCAAGCCGACGCGCTGACTTTGGAGTGGCGGGATTAGAGTTCAGAGACGAACTCATTGTGGAGACGAACGTAGCTTAGTTTTACTCGGTAGCCGAGACTTGCCAGAATCCGGAACATCAGATCGGCCGAAACATCGGTAGCCGCTATTTCAAATGAAGCACCGTGCCGTAAGATCCAGCGGCGTAGATTTGCCCATCGCTACAACCGGTGACCGCAGCCAAATCTATTCCCTCGACGTTAAAGTCGGGGATTTCAGGTTGCCAGTTGCGTGCGCGGGTGTAGTGAAGCATTAGGCCGTTGTTGCCGACCGCGTAGATGTCGTCGGCGCTTGCGCCCCAGATTCCGTTCAAGCGAGCACTCACGACATTGTTCCATTTGCCGTCGCCAGTAGAATGAAAAAGACCTTCGTAGGCGGTGAGGTAGACGTCGCCTGTTGCCGATTCCCAAACCGCTCGCAACGAGGTAGCGCCTGGTACCACCTCGGGTTGCCAATTTCCGTCTCCGTTAGAGTGGAGCACGATGCCGTTGGTGGTAGAGACAAACAAATCGCCCGAAGCGCCGCCGATGTTACGAGTGAAGTAGCTGGAATTCTGAAACTCGGTTTGCCAAGTTGCGCCGTCGCCTCGTAAAATGGTGCCGTTGCCGATCACCAGATAGATCAGTTGCGGCGACAGTACCATCATGCCGAAACCGATCGAGGCGGAGACTTTGGAAAAATTGCCGCCAGCGACCGAATGATAGAGCCCGTCGCCGAACGCATAGACATCCCCAGCTTCATTGCCAGCAATGCTCTTGGTTCCTCGTGGCAGCGTTTGCCATTGCCACTTGCGGTCGCCGGTCGAATAGGCGACGCCGGAAGGACCGCCGACGAAGACGTTGTTCGGATCGGCACACCACACCGAGGTGAGATCACTCTTCTGGCCGGTGTCCTCGCTTTGCCAGTGTCGCGGCGCGGCGATCGGTGCGTCGACCATTGCGGAGGCGTCGATCGTCGGCAAATCGCTGGGCTCCGGCTGCAGGTCGATTGCTATCGCTGCGTCCGTTCCCGTCGGCTCTCCACCAAGGAGTAGACTGCAACTGGTGGCGAGCCCGCACAGCGACAGAGTGAGCAACCACTTCATCGAGGGCGTACGCATCAAAACCGCTCACCCTGAGCGAAGCGCAGCGAAGTCGAAGGGCACCCGCACATGTCCTTCGACAGGGTCAGGACGATCGGATTTAGGATGCGTTTGTCCTGCCACTTCATGGCTTTCGATGCACGATGGTGCCGTTGCGGCCCACTGCGTAGGCATTGCCGA
>JAHFDU010000282.1 GCA_023248835.1 Myxococcales bacterium
CCGAAAAACAGAATCTGATCATTGTGCTGACGCCCTACATCATCAAAGACGCCAGCGATCTAAGGCGGATTTATGAGCGCAAGCTGCAAGAGCGCCGCGAGTTTATGGAGCGCTCCTCCGCGTTCAAAGACGATCGCGACTACGACGCCCAAGTCGACTACCGGCGCAAGCGTGGCCTGCTTGAAGAGATCAACCGCACCGCGGTGCTGCTTGAGCAGGAGGCCGAGGATGTTCGCAAAGCGCAAGCGGCGCTGACCGCGTACGAAATCGAAGGGCCGGTGGAAGTCCCCGAAGGCACGCCCCTGCGTCAAGCCGGCGATGGCCCGCCACCGCCGCCGACGCGAGTGGGTGGCGGTAGCGGCAGCATCAGTGGGCCGGTCGCTGCGCCACCACCGCCGGTGAGGCCGCCGCCACGCAGTCCGAGGCGATAACCATGCTTGACGAGGACGTCACGCAAGTAAAAACCTTGATCGGGGTGCCGGCTTTAGCGCCTGCACCCGCGCGTGGCGATTTGGCGCTCGGAAAAGTCTTGTGCAAGCAGGGCAAATTGACCGAAGCAGAGCTCAGCGAGGCGCTGCGCCAGCAAGGGGAGCAGGGCGGGCGTCTCGGCGACCTGCTGGTGCGCACCGGAATACTAGAAGAGGGCGACGTGTTGCGAGCGCTGTCGGAACTGCTCGACATGCCGGTGATGAACGATCTGAAACCGGAAGAGTGTGATACCGACCTGGCGCTCAAAGTGCCGATCAATTTCGCTCGCCAACATCGCTTGATTCCGATTCGGCGTACCGAGGCTGGTGTTGAATTGGCGTTGTCCGATCCGCTGGAAGTGCATGCACTTGACGACGTGGCGCGCGCCGTCGGTGGCGAACTGCTGCCGATCTTGGTGCCTTCAGCGAAAATCATCGAGGCGATCAACAAGGTGTACGCGCGGCAAGAGGGCGGCGTTGAACTGGGCGGCGAAAAAAACGAAGACGAGGAGTACGGCGAGTCGGAAGAGCTCACCGACATTCTCGATCTGACCGACGAAGCGCCGATCATTCGCTGGGTCAATTCGTTGATGTTTCAGGCGGTCAAAGAGCGGGCGTCGGATATTCACATCGAGCCGCGTGAAAAAGAGTTGATCGTGCGCTACCGCATCGACGGCAATTTGCAAGAGATCAAGAGCGCCAATCGCAATTATTCCAACTCGATTCTGTCGCGCGTCAAGATCATGGCCGGTCTCAACATCGCCGAAAAACGGCTGCCGCAAGATGGCCGCATCCGACGAAAGATCGCGGGCAAAGACATCGACATGCGCGTTGCCACCGCGCCGGGCATCAACGGCGAGCGCATCACCATTCGTCTGCTCGATCGATCGAGCGTTTTGCACGATTTGGCAGACATCGGTTTTGGCGAAGATCATCTCACCGTCATCAACGAACTGATTCATCGGCCGCACGGCATTGTGCTGGTCACGGGTCCTACTGGTTCGGGAAAAACCACCACGCTGTATGCCTGCTTAGCCAAGATCAACACTCCGGATCTCAATATCCTCACTGTCGAGGATCCGGTTGAATATCAACTCGAAGGCATCACTCAAGTTCCGATCAATTCGAAAATCGAACTGACGTTTGCATCGGTCTTGCGCAGCTACTTGCGTCATGACCCCGATGTCATCATGGTCGGCGAAATTCGCGACGGCGAAACCGCCTCGATGGCGATTCAGGCTTCGCTCACTGGTCACTTGGTTTTCTCGACCGTGCACACCAACGACGCCGCTGGCGCTATTACGCGGCTTGTCGACATGGGCATCGAGCCATTCTTGGTTGCCTCCTCGCTGGTTGGATTGTTGGCGCAGCGGTTGGTGCGGCGGCTCTGCCCCGACTGCCGCGAACTCTATACGCCAACGCACGAGGAGCTGGAAAAACTCGGCATCGATGCGAAAGCGTTTTTTTCGGGAAATCTGCGGGTGCCGCCGTTGCGATCGAAATATACGCCGCCGCCGAAGGGGCAGATCTACAAGGCGCGCGATGGCGGTTGCCCGCGCTGCGCCAAGCATGGCTACCTCGGCCGCATGGGAATTTACGAGCTCTTGCTCATCGACAATGAAGTGCGCCAGCTCGCACTCAAGAACGCCGACTCGAACACGATCAAGCAGGCGGCGATCAAGCATCAAGGCATGCGCACGCTGCGCGACGACGGCGCAGCGAAAGTTTTGGTCGGCGTCACCACCATCGAGGAAGTGATGATGGTTACCGCCGAGGACAAACAGTAAAAAGCCATGCCGGTATTTTCGTATAAAGGTTTCGACACCAAAGGCAAAGCGGTTGCCGGAGTCAAAGACGCCGACAACGTGAAAATTTTGCGGGCGAACCTTCGTCGCGACGGCGTGCTCATCACCGAGGCCAAAGAGGCGGCATTGCGAGTTGCCAAGGTGGCGGGCGAGGTGGCGGCCCTTGGTTTGGTGGCGACGGTGAATCCGATGCGCGCACTACGGGCGTGGCAGGAGCGCGAGACCGCCGACAAGATGCAGGTGGCGATTTTAACGCGACAGCTTGGCGTGCTTCTTAAAGCTGGTGTGCCGCTGGCCGAGGGCCTCGGTGCACTGGTCGAGCAGGTACAGCGTGCCGGCCTCAAGCGCGTGCTCGCCGATGTCAGAACCCAGGTGAACGAAGGGGCGGCGTTTGCCGATGCACTCGCGCGGCATCCCAAGATTTTCGAAGAGCTGTTTGTCAACATGGTGCGTGCTGGTGAGGCTTCTGGCACGCTCGAGATTGTCCTATTTCGCCTCTCGGAATTCTTGGATGCGCAGAATCGGCTGCGCAACAAAGTTATTTCAGCACTTTTTTATCCGATTGCGATGTCGGTGATCGGTGCCGGCATCTTGACCCTGCTGATGATCGCGGTGGTGCCGAAAGTGACGGCGATGTTCGCCGACACCGGTCGGGCATTGCCGTGGAATACCCAGCTTTTGATTTTTGTTTCCGACGTCATCGGCGGTTTTGGTAACTGGTGGTGGTGGGTCGGGTTGGTGTCGTGGGCGATTGGGATAGTGTTTTTTTTGCGCTGGTGGCGGTCGAGTCCGGGAAGGGCGTTTCGTGATCGCGCGGTGCTCAAACTGCCGGTGCTCGGAGCACTGACTCGGCAAATCGCGATTGCCCGTTTTTCGAAAACGCTCGCCACCATGCTCGGCGCTGGCGTGCCGCTCTTGCGCGCGCTTGACATTGTCAAGTCGATTCTCGGCAACACTGTTCTCACCAAGGTGATCGAAAACGCCAAAGAGTCGATTAAAGAGGGGGAATCGATCGCGGCGCCGCTCAAACGTTCGGGAGAATTTCCACCGGTGGTCACGCATATGATCGCGGTAGGAGAGCGCTCAGGTGAGCTGGAGGAGATGCTGAAGAACGTGGCTGAGTCGTATGAGCTCGAGATCGACGTCACCATCGGTCGAATGACCACGTTGCTCGAGCCGCTGATGATTCTTTTCATGGGCGGCTCGGTGGCGTTTGTGGTGTTTTCGATCCTGATGCCAATTATGGAAATGAACGAGTTCGTAAATTGATGTTAGCCCTGTCCGAAATTCGCGCGGTCAGCGCGCGGCGGGGGGAAGGCTCCCTCGGCTTTGCCGAGGGAGGGGGTTCGGCCCGAGCCGGCGCGAATGCGCCGAGTGCGAGGGCGAACGGGAACGTCCCCCTGTAAATGGTTAAATTGAAATAGGAGAAAGACATGAGGCGATATCAGAAACGGGTTGGCAACGCTCGCGGCATGACGCTGATCGAAATCATGATTGTGCTAGCGATCATCAGCATGATGATGATGGGCGTCAGCGTGATGGCGATTGGTATGCTCGAAAAAGCCAAGGTCAAAAACACCAAGATCACGATGAAGACCATCGAGCAGGCGCTGGTGCACTATCAGGTCGACAACTCTTCCGATCCCTGCCCGCGAACGCTCAACGATCTGTTTAGCCAAAAATATATCAACAAGGATCCCAAGGATGAATGGGGTTCGACGTTCAGCTTTAAGTGCCCGGGCGACCACAATAGCGACGGCGCAGACCTGATCTCGCGCGGCAAGGACAAGCAAGAAGGCACCGCCGACGACATCAAGTCGTGGGATCAGTAAGCAGCAATGTGCGGCGAAGCCGGCTCGTCAAAATCCGCTCGCCCTGAGCGAAGCGCAGCGTCCTTCGATCCTTCGGCAAGCTCAAGGCTCAGGACGAGCGGCCACAGGCCACCCCGACTATGCTGAGCGAAGTCGAAGCACAGGCTCAGGGCGAACGGATGCGAGCCTCGCGCGGCTTTACGCTGATCGAAATTCTGGTCGTCACCGCAATCGCGCTGATGTTGCTTACTGCTATGGTGGTGGGTTTTCATTCGATTGCGCGCACCGATCTTCGCACCACTTCGAGCAAGCTTGCCGGTGCGGTGCGCTACTGTTTTGATCGGGCGATCACCACCGGTGGATACTACCGACTGGTGCTCGATCTTGACGCCAATCGCTACTACGCCGAACGTGCCGACGATCACTTTTATCTGATTCGCGAAAAGGAGCGCACCGCAGGAAAAGGTCGCGCTTATGACGCCGACGAGGCCGATCGTTTGGCGCGCATCGCCGAACAGAAGCGGCGCGATGAGCAGTCGTCGCTCAAGGGCAGCGCGGCGCTGCTGTTGCCGCCGCCCAAGGCCAAGCGGGCGCGCTTTGACAAATTCAAAGATGCGGCGCTGCCCAAAGTGCAGCTCTCGGGCAAGCCGCCCTATCAGAAGGGCGTGCGGCTGTTTGACGTCTACACGGCGCGGCAGCCCGAGCCCTACATTTCTGGAAAAGCCTATCTCTACTTTTTTCCCGACGGTCACACCGAGCGCGCGGTGATTCGATTGGCGAGCGGCGACGATTTTTATTGGCTGATGGTGTCGCCGTTGACTGGCCGGGTTGAGGTAATGAGCGGCGACGATGTGCGGCGGGTGAAGAATTTCGAAGATCCGCGTCGGTTTGTTGAGGAAGAGCAGGTGATGCCGAGTCCATGAAACGAAAACGAGCCAATGGTTTTTCGCTGCTCGAAGTCATGGTCGCGATTGCGATCCTGGCCGGCGCATTGACGTGGCTGGTGGTTGTCGTCTCGAGAGCGATTGCGGCGGAGAATCACGCCAAGATGATGGCCACCGCGACGTTTTTGGCGCGCGGGAGGCTGGTCGAGGTCGAAGATCTGCTGCGCGAAGAGGGTTTTGGCGAGTCGGAAAAAGATCCCGAATGCAAATTTGAAGACCAAGCGTTTCACCGTTTCAGCTGCACCATCCATGTCGAAAAAGTGGAGCTGCCGAGTTCGGAGCAGCTGCAGACCGTACTGAGCTCGGCACAACAGGCGCAGCAGACTTTGCGCACCCAAGATTCGCCGTTGCCGTTGCCGCCAGCGACGCCGAGTGGTAGCAGCGACAAGAATGCACTCGGTGGCAGCGCCAGTCTGTTGGCGTCGCAATTTGAAATGGTCAAGAACGTGCTCGAGCAGGCGATCCGAA
>JAHFDU010000009.1:0-1682 GCA_023248835.1 Myxococcales bacterium
GCGCTACGTTTCAGTCCGATTCGCAGCGTAACCTACGGCGTGCGAATCGGAGCCGGTCACTTCATGCTGACTCAGGTTTCCAACCCCTTGACGCCGTAGATGTACAATTGTACAATGCATCTCATTGGTCGTCGTGATTGACACTTCTGCGCTGGTCGCGGTTCTGGTGAGCGAGCCAGAGCGTGCCGCGATCGTGCGCACCACCGTCGACGCGGAGCTGATTGCCCCCGGCTCGGTGCATTGGGAGGTCGGAAATGCGATGAGCGCCATGCTCAAGCGTCGACGTGCAACATCTTTCCAAGTTCAAGGGGCGCTCGAAGTCTATGCGACGATTCCGATTCGCTTTGTCGAGGTCGACCTCGGTTCCGCGCTTGAGATTGCAGCCGAGCACGGACTCTACGCGTATGACGCCTACGTAATCAGTTGCGCTTTGGCTCAGCGCGCACCGATGTTGAGTTTGGATCGCGATCTGGTCGACGCGGCCGCCGCTGCTGGTGCCCAAATTATGGAGGTTGCGCAATGAAAGAATTTACCTACTCAGAAGCCCGACAGCAGTTGGCCACCCTTCTCGATCGGGCACGGCGTGACGGTGCGGTGAGAATTCGTCGCCGCGACGGACAGGTTTTCGTGCTGGCGCCGGAGTTGCGCCGAGGCTCCCCGCTCGACGTACCCGGGATTGCACTCGACCTGCGCAGGAATGAAATTGTCGCCTTGGTTCGTGAAGGTCGACGCGCCCCGTTCAGAGCACGCCGATCCACGAAACGTCGTGCCCGGCAATAACTCCAGGGGTGCCCGGAAGTCGGCGTTGATTTGCGGTAAGCGATTTTTACCACCGTCGACAGTCAACAGTCGAGAGTCAAGAGTGGGGAAGAATCGCAAAATCGCGCTGACCATTGCGTAAAATCGATTTTGAGAGGCGGACCAATCCGACTGAGTTCATGAAGGAATCCGAAGCTCTAGACTCTCGACTCTAGACTCTCGACGACGCCCGGACTTCCGGGCGCCCCTGGCAATAACTCGGCACCGTTCTCATTCTTGCGGTATTCTCCTCCCTAGATGGCGAGTGAGCAGTTCCCGCGGCCGTTTGGTCGCTATCAACTATTGAGCAATTTGGCACAGGGCGGCATGGGCGCGCTCTATCTCGCCTGCCACGGCGATCCCGGCTTGGAAAAATTGTGCGTGCTCAAAACCGTTCTGCCGCACCTGGCCGATGCTGAATATGTCGCGCGATTTCGTGACGAAGCCAAAGTCGTGGTGCGGCTGTCGCACGGCAATTTGGTGCCGGTGTTTGATGCGGGTGTCGTCACCACCAGCGACGGCGATCAGATGTATTTGGCGATGGAGCACGTCGACGGCAAGGATTTGCGCGCGGTGTGGAACCGTTGCGCTCGCCGCGGCATCGCGTTTCCAGTCGACGTTGCGGTGTTCATCGCCCGCGAGCTCTTGCGCGGCCTGCACTACGCCCACAATTTTGATTCGATAAAGCTGGTGCACCGCGATGTTTCGCCGCCCAACGTGCTGCTCTCCTATTCTGGCGAGGTCAAGCTGACCGATTTTGGACTCGCCGCGTCGACGATGAAAACCGAAAAAACCGCGCCCGGCATCGTCTACGGCAAAGTCAGTTACATGAGTCCTGAGCAGGCGCGCGGCGAGCCGCTCGATGGTCGCACCGACGAATACGC